>DAMAVY010000217.1:0-5904 GCA_032077725.1 Clostridium sp.
GTTCTTCTGAAGCAGTATATCTTCCGTTATTTCTCATAATCCCACCAACATTCCCAAGTCCTAATAACAGATCTGTTTTCTCAATTATCTCTACTTCGGCGCCTGCTTTACGTGCTGAAATAGCTGCGGCACATCCAGACCACCCTCCGCCTATTATAATTATCTTCAATAAAGTCTCCTCCCTTCAAATATATATTTAGGACCGGTTTGCATCTTACACAGTCTTCTTAATTTTTCATCATCATTCATAATAGTACAGCACCCACATACGCCTTCTCCACAGCACATTTTTTCATTATTGGAGCATGAGAAATCAATATTTTCATCATAAGCTTCCACAATTTTCATTATTTGATGGTTAAGAACGTCAGCACCGTCACAATGTACCAATGCTACATCTTTTCCTTTTAAAATTTCCTCTAATATTTTTCTACACTTTCCATCCAAAATTCCACCCATGAGTAAAGTATTAGTCTTTATAACTTCATCACAATATTTTTTTAATTCTTCTTCAATAAAAGTCACGTTTAAAGTTCCTTCATCTATAATTACAGTTATTTTATTTTCATTTTTGTATAACTTCTCAATAACCGGTAGCATAGGTGCTTGACCTATTCCTCTACATAATAAAACGCAGTGTTTTCCTTTCATTTTACGAAGTGATTCAATTCCTAGAATACCATTCCAAAATGGGCCTTTAATAAGGACGTACTCATCTATATTTATATTTTTAAGAATCTTTGTTTTAAGCCCTTTAAGTTCAATTGCTAAAGTAATAATATCATTTCCTGTATCACTATCCATGACGCAAATAGGCGTGTCAAAAGTTTGCTCTGTGTCTTCTTTTCTTATAAATACAAAAGAACCCGGCTCCACAAGTTCACTTGCCAGCTTCTTGGTGACCTTTATTTTTAATATAATGAGATTTTCATTCAGAATATTTTTATATACAACAGGAAACCTTTGATGACGCCTTCCTTCCTTTGCCTTAAAATTATTTTGAACAAATTCTTGATATATACATACGCCATTCCAATTAACACAGTCACAAAAATCCTTTCCATCTAAGTGAGAACACAATATACAATTACCCGATTCCGCTAAATGACAGGGACAGTATTCACTTCCACAATCTATACAGTTATATGGTTCATAGCCCATTACTTTGCCTCCAAAATCACTATATTATTAGAGTATTTCACAAAAATATATTTGTTACTGTTTATAAAAGAAAACCAAGGATAAATCCCTGGTTTTCTTTTATTTTTATTTAATTATTTATCTTTATTTATCTTTATGAAAAATATATTTAATTTTATGCCACAGCCCAATTTTTTCCACATCCTCACTTGGATGCAGTGTCACTGAATACTTTGAATTTAATTCATTAGTTATAGTTATCATTCCTATATCATCAGTGGTTCTAATTGGAGTTGCAATTTCATATTCAGGTATAGCGACGTTTTTCATAATATTTTCATCTATCCTTACAGGTAATACTAAATCTCCATTGGCTACCAGTGGGAGTGTTTCGTTGCTACCTTTAACTTTTATATTTCCAATAACCTCACCAGTTTCTATAACCTTCTTATACTCATAGTTATCTCTAACATATTCATAGATTCTTTTACTTTCTCTCCATCTGGGAACACAATTTAAAGTTACTATAATTATCTCATTATCATCCAATTTAAAGGAGCTTACAAGGCACTTTCCCGCCTGTCCTGTATATCCAGTTTTTACACCTGTACAGTTTGGCTCTTGATATAGAAGTTTATTTATATTATTAAATTCCCTCGTAAATTTAATTTCCTCCTCACCTGATATATACTTAGTTGATACTATCTTGTTAAATTCATCTATCTCTTTAGCTTTTTTAGTTGCTAAAGCTAAATCATAAGCAGAAGAATAGTGAGAATTACTATCTAAGCCGTGGGGAGATTCGAAGTGGCTATCTAAAAGTCCAATAGATAATCCATACTCGTTCATAACCTTACAAAACTTTTCTACGGAGCCACTAATATCTTCTGCAATAGCAATGGCACAGTCATTTCCAGATCTAAGCATAAGTCCATATAGTAGTTCTCTCATAGTGACCTTATCTCCAGCCTTATATCCTACCTTAGACCCCCTTACAGACGCAGCATTCTTTGATATTTCAACTACTCTATCTATATCTCCATACTCAAGGGCTATTAAGGAAGTTATTATCTTAGTTGTACTTGCCATGGGAATTACTTTATGGCCATTTTGATCAAAAAGAATCATGCCTGTAGCTACATCAATACCTATAGCCGAAACTGCATCTACCCTAATTGGTGCTGCATATGCACATTTCACCGGTAAAGCAACTGTCATAAATAAAAATACTAATAAAAAACACCATAACCTTCTTCTCATTTTTCACACTCCCAACTTTATTTCTTAATGCCGTGAAATAATTTAAAAATTATTTTTAACTTTGAATATATAAATCATACTTGGATAAAATTAAAAATATTAAACTATGGAGGTAAAGTATTATAATGAAATATTTTTTCTGGATTATAACCATAGTTGCAATGGTGTTATTATTTCCTATTCCAATTAAAATAACTCTTATATATTCAGAGGAAATTTTTACCTTGAAACTCTATAATAAGATTATAATACCTTCAAAAAATAAAAAGAAAGTAGTGAAAAAGAACGTTTCTCATAAAGATAATTTGCAAGAAGAAAAGAAAGAGAAACCTTCTAAATTTAAACTGAGAGATATAAAAAATATTACTGATTTTCTAGTAACGAATAAATTTAAATTTTCACTGCGTACTAAACTAGATGTAGATTACTCTACTCAGGATGCTGCCGTAAATGCTATAGTTTATGGACTTCTCTATCAAGGTTTAGCAGTTATATCTACAATATTCAATTTATTTTTTAAAGTTAAAAATTTAGATTCATGTATAAATACAAAGTACAATGAAAATTATTTTAAGTTTAAAAGCACTAGTATAATTTTTATAAATATAGCAAAAGTTATATATATGTTTGTATCAATTTTTTACCGATTAAATAAAGGAAGAACAAAATCTTCCTTTAAAAAGGTTAATTTAAAGGAGGATTTTTAAATGGATAGTCATCCAATAGAAAATTTAATGAAATCAACTATGGAAAATATTAAAAATATGATTGATGTGGATACAGTAATTGGCAATCCAGTCAACGCTAATGGAACTACAATTATTCCAATTTCCAAGGTATCTTTTGGCTTTGCTTCTGGCGGAAGTGAATTCAAGGATTGCACTTTAGACGCCACTAATAGGCATCCATTTTGCGGAGGTTCCGGTGCTGGAATATCCCTTAAACCATTAGGATTTTTAGTAGTACATGGAGATATAATTAGATTTCTTTCTGTTTCTGATAATAACCCTTACGATAAACTATTAGACGCAATGCCACAGGCTATAGATAAAATTTCTGCGCTTTTTCATAAAGATAAAAATGATGATAATGATCCAGAAGTCTATGACCCTTGTGAGCCTTGCGATTAACTTCCCCAAATATAAAAAAATATAGGGTAGAATATTCAGCCATTCTACCCTATATTTTTTTATTTTTTATTAATAATAAAGAAAGTACCTCAAGTATCCTTTATGATATATCATAATACTTATTTTCTTGTAACTTTATTTTAGCTTATTTGAATTTCTATTAACTATATATATATATTCTAATTTCCTTCTGCTCCTACAATATCTTTTTCTAATAACTCATCTTCTTCATCTTCTATAAAATCATCTAAATTAGGCAGTTCTCCTAAGGATGTAAAGTCAAAGTATTTTAAGAATTCATCAGTGGTGGCATAAAGATTAGGTCTACCTATTACATTTTTCTTTCCGCACTCTTTTATTAGTCCTTTTTCTATTAGTGTGTAGATAGCTCTATCACTCTTTACTCCCCTTATTTCTTCTATCTCCACTCTAGTAACAGGTTGTCTATAAGCTATGATGGATAAAGTTTCTAAAGATGCTCTAGATAAAGATTGTCTTACATTAGTCTTTAAAAGCATTTGAACATGATCACTATTTATAGGTTTTGTACCAAGTTGATATGAATCATTAATACGTATTAGTTTAATTCCTCTAGATTCATCTTCATCATAAACTTTTTCTAATAACTTTAATATCTCCGCTGCAAATTCTACTGAA
This sequence comes from Clostridium sp., assembly GCA_032077725.1. Taxonomy (GTDB): domain Bacteria; phylum Bacillota; class Clostridia; order Clostridiales; family Clostridiaceae; genus Clostridium_J. The sequence goes on from DAMAVY010000217.1 coordinate 4,188, forward strand.
CATTCTAAAATATCAGCCACAACACTAATTTCTAATGGATCTCCACATACATACAATAGAGATTCTATTATTGAAAAATATCTTTCATATTTTCCTTCATCTATAAAGAAATTATATTGATGGTCTATTTTACTAATTACTTCTTTAATATTTTTTCTTCTAATATTTATACCTTCATTAGAATTATTTTTTTCTTTTTCTTCTAAAGTATTAGGTTTATTATTTATTTTTTCTTCATTATTTACGTAAGTTTCCTTATTCATCTCTCATAACCCCTTCTAAATATATTTCATTAAAGTTTCCATGCTGTACTACTTTAATATCCTTCAACTTTATCAGTTCCAATAGGGCTAAGAAGGTTACAATAACCTCAGTCTTACTTTTATTATCTTCTATGATACTTGAGAAGGTAGTATTATTGCTTCTTACTAAAATTTTCTTTAAATAATCCATTTTATCTTCTATTTTAAATACTTCAATCTGAATTCTTTCTTCCATATTAAAGTTATCATTCATCTTACTATTATATATTTCTACAAGTTCTACATACATATTATAAAGATCCTTCATAGTTATATCTTTGAGTAGATCTTTTGCATCTTGCTTCTTTTCCCTATTATCTTCAATTATTTCAGGTTTCTTTGTAAAAGTTACTCCTGTGATAATTTGCCTTTTTCCTAAAAATTCAGCTACATTTTTAAACTTTTTATATTGTACTAACTTTGATATTAGCTCCTCAGCATCATCCACTTCTTCAACTTCAGGTTCCTTATTCTTTGGTAGCAATACTCTGGATTTTAGTTCAATTAAAGTAGCAGCTATAACAATAAATTCCGAAGCAATATCAAGATCAAGTTCCTTCATCTTATTTAAGTATTCTATGTATTGACTTGTAATTTCTAAAATACTTATCTTATATATATCCATCTGATTCTTCTTAATTAAGTGTAACAAAAGGTCAAAGGGTCCTTCAAAATTTGTAATTTTAATTGTTAATGCCATATTCCACACCTTCCCTTCAGCTAAACTTAATTATAGGCATAATATAAATATAAATTTTTCAATTTTATTTATTACATAAACTCTCATTATAAATTATACTCTAAAATTATTGAAAAACACAAGAAAAAAAATGTTTTTCAATTATGACAATAATTCTTTTGACTAACTTCAAACTTTTTTATCTAGTGGAAATTCTACCTAATAAAATTTCTCCACAAAAAAATCATCCTAAAAATCCAGGATGACTTTTTTAAATCTTTTAATTCATTTTTTCTTTAAAATTATCATAACAACTTTACTTAATTTGTTTACTTAACACTTCTTTTTCATCACTATATTGATTGATCAAACAAGTTAGAGAGCATTTCTTTAATATTTTTAAAGAATTGAGATTGCTTTACTTCTCTATCGCTATATAATTCAACTTTACCCACAAGCTCATCGCCATTGTATATTTCACAGTATCCTACTATATCTCCAACATTAATCTTCTTTAATTCATTATTTATAACTACATTTTTACTTAACTTACTTTCTGCACCCTTTTCTACAGTTACTTGTAAATCATTCATAGCCTTTGCTATGAAGAATACATCCCCTTTTTTATTTAATGGCACTTGTTCTACTTCTTCATCTTTAGTAACCATAATCTTACTTTGGTACTTAGAAAATCCGAAATCCATAAGTTTACTTGCATCTGCATCCCTTTGTTTAT
>DAMAVY010000218.1:0-5897 GCA_032077725.1 Clostridium sp.
TCCTTAATGGCATATTTACCTTACAATACAATTGGAGTATATTCATTTTCAAAGTATTTCGGAGTAACAGGCTGGCGTCTTGGAACTATTGCAATTTCCGAAGATAATGTATTTGATAAATTATTAAGAGAACAAGAAGAAGATAAAAAAGAAAGGGCAAGAAGACGTTACAGCGGAATTTCTACTGATCCAGATAAAATTGCCTTTATAGACAGAATTGTAGCGGATAGTCGACAAGTAGCACTTAATCATACAGCAGGGTTATCCACGCCACAGCAAGTACAAATGGCATTCTTTTCTTTATTTGCAATAATTGATAAAGAAAATAGATATAAACAACAAACAAAAAATATATGTCGCCGCCGTAAGAAACTATTATTCGATGGACTAGGATTAGAGTTACAGGGAGATCCTTTCGACGCTGCTTATTATACACAATTTGATTTGCTAGAGTGGGCAGGTCAAAATTATAATGATGAATTTGTGGAATATTTAAAAGAAAATTATAAACCAGTGGACATTCTTATACGTCTAGCAGAACAATCTTCGATAGTGTTATTAAGTAGTAGTGGATTCAATGGACCAGAGTGGTCTATCAGAATATCTCTTGCAAATCTTAATGATGAATCTTACTCTAAAGTTGGGCAAGTTCTTCGTAAAGTATTGGGAGACTATACAAAAGAATGGAAAGAATCTAAAAAAAGTACTAAATAGCCATAGAGAATTTTAGAAAGTATTTGAATAAAATAATTGGTAAAAAGTATACTGAATTTTACACACTATGATTAGCCACCATTATGAAATCCACCACCACCGCCTGTAGGTAACTTAAATAGCTGCTTACAGGCGGTTATATTTTTTTTATGAAGGGGTATACACATTAATTTATGGAAAGTACAGAGTGCATTTAAAAAAAAGATGTATAATATGATATGATAAAGAAATTTTACTGGAAAGAAGGGGATAAGAAAAATGAATTTATATAGCAAGTATTTTAAAAAATATAAATTACCATTTTTTGTAGCTGTTTTCTGCGTTGCCCTTGAGGCAGTTTGTGATTTGCTTGGCCCTACGCTGATGTCAAATATTATTAACACCGGAATTGGTCAAGGAAGTCTTCCTAAAGTTTATTATTGGGGAGCTCTTATGCTTATGGTCACTGCTTTTGGAGCATGTTTTGCAATTACACGAAACGTTTTAGCAAGTAGAGTATCACAGCGCATGGGAGCAGATTTGAGATTTGATTTGTTTGAAAAAATTGTGTATTTTTCTGAGGCAGGTACAGATAAAATTGAAAGCGGGTCTCTTATTACACGTATGACTAATGATACATCACAGATTGTACAGTTTGTAAACGGTATTATGCGTATATTTTTAAAAGCACCTATTACTTGTATTGGGAGTATCATATTTGCAAGTCTCCTTAATTTTAAACTAAGCATTATAATTTACAGTATTGTTGCAATAGTTGCTGCACTAATTATTGTTACCATGAAGCTAAGCTATCCTCGTTTTTATGAATTGCAAAAGGTTATGGATAAGGTAAACTCCGTTGTGCAGGAGTATCTTATAGGAGTGCGTTTAGTAAAGGCCTTTGGAACATATGACAAGGAAACCGAAAAGTTTCAAAGCGCAAATATAGATTTAATGCAAAAGGGTATATCTAGCCAAATTATTATAACACTAGTATCACCACTGATGACACTTTTAGTTGGAATTGGTACAGCAATTGTAATTTTCATTGGAAGCCGGATGTTTTCTTTAAATATTGCAAACCCAGGCGATATTACAGCATTTACCATATATATGGCTCAAATTCTTACATCCTTAATTATGATAACAAATATATTTAATACCTTTGTACGAACAAAGGCTTCTACGGCACGTATAAAAGAAATATTTGACTGTGAGGAAGATTTTACTCATAGGGGAGAAATAAAAGAATTAAATGGTGATATTGAATTTAAAAATGTTACATTTGCATATCCAAATGGCAGCGGTGTACCTGCCATAAAAAATTTATCATTTTCTATTAAAAGTGGACAGGCCATGGCTATAATTGGTCCAACAGGCAGTGGTAAATCAACAATTGCCTGGCTGCTTTTGAGATTTTATGATGTGAATAGTGGACAAATTTTGGTTAACGGTTGTGATATAAAAGAATTAACCATTGATTCAGTGCGAAATAATATCGCTATTGTGCCACAAAAACCAATGCTTTTTTCAGGAACTATTGCTGAAAATATTAGATGGGGAAAGAAAGAAACTACGGATGAAATGCTCCATGAGGTAGCAGAGAAGGCACAAGGAGATTTCATTTTGAAAATGCAGGGTGGATATGAAAGTCATTTAGGAAGTGCTGCAGTTAATGTTTCAGGTGGACAAAAGCAGCGTATATCTATTGCTCGTGGAATACTTAAAGATTCATCTATACTTATATTAGATGATGCAACAAGCGCGCTAGATGCAGTGACTGAAGCTAAAGTACTTGAAAATCTAAACTCAGAAGGAAGAAATCAGAGCATAATAACTATTACCCAGCGCTGCGGAACAGCTATGTTTGCAGATAAAATTTTAGTTATGGATAATGGGGTAAAAGTTGGATTTGGCACAAATAATCAGCTTATGAAGGAATGTGAAGTATATAGAGATATTTATAAAACACAGATAGAAAGCAGCAAGGAGGTGTAAGAGTGGGTGAACAATTTTCTAAACAGCCGGTAAAAATGCCTAGTATTGGTATGGGTGGAAGGCCAGGTGGCGGTGGCAATCGTTTTGCACCAACGGCTAAGCCTAAAAATGCAAAGGGTACGCTAAGGCGTATTATTCAAATATATATGCGTTGGGCTAAAACTATATTTTTGGCTATGGTGCTTACAGCTTTATCTTCATTAATTTCAGTTTCAATTCCTTATTTAATAGGAAAAACTTTCAATACCTTTAAAATTGAAACTAGAACAGTAGATACAAAAATCCTCACAATGCTTTTAATAATAATTGTAGCCCTACACATAACCAATTGGATTATTTCAAGTCTCAATGGAGTAATTATGCTTAAGGTCTCACAAAAGCTTGTGTTTGTAATACGAAGAGAATTTTTTGAAAAGATGCAGAAACTGCCTCTTGGCTTTTACGATACACACTCTCATGGTGACACAATGAGCAGAATTACAAATGATGTAGACAATATTAGCTCTACAATTGCACAAACAACCACTCAATTAATATCAAGCATTTTAACACTAATTGGCTCTTTTGTAGTAATGATAACACTGAATGTGCCTCTTACACTGGTTGTTTTATTATGCATTCCTCTTGTAACGCTTTTAACACGAATAATTTCATCACGAAGTCGTGGTTATTTTAAGGCACAGCAAAAAAGTCTTGGATCACTTAATGGAGTAATTGAAGAAAATATACTAGGACTAAAAATGGTAAAAGCCTTTGGCAAGGAGCAAGATGTTCTGAAGCAATTTGAAGAAATTAACGAAAAGCTGTATGAAAGTAGTAATAAGGCACAAGTATGGTCTGGATATATGATGCCTTTGATGAACGTTATAAATAACTTTATTTTCACAGTTGTTGCCTTTGTAGGTGGCGTGATGTCAATAGAATATGGACTGGCCATTGGTACTGTAGTTAGCTTTATGAGTTATTCTAAGCAATTCGCACAGCCTCTTAATTCTGTTGCAGGAATGTTTAATACTATTCAATCGGCACTTGCAGGAGCTGAACGTGTATTTGAAATTCTGGACAGCAAAGAGGAGCCTGCTGATACTCTTAATGCTATTGAAATGGAGCAACCTAATGGGGATGTTATTTTTGAAAATGTATGTTTTTCCTACGATAGGGGTACACCTATATTAAAGAATGTTAGCTTTAATGTTAAGGCTGGAGAAACAGTTGCTTTAGTAGGTGAAACTGGGGCTGGGAAAACTACTATTGTTAATCTTCTAACTCGTTTTTACGATGCTGATAGTGGTAGGATATTAATTGATAATGAATCAATTACAAATTTAAAACGAAACAGTCTTAGGGAATGTTTTTCTGTAGTACTACAGGATACTTGTCTTTTTACAGGTACAATTATGGACAATATTCGATATTCACAAAAGGATGCAACGGATGAGCAGGTGGTAAAGGCTGCAAAGATAGCTCATGCTCACGATTTTATTGATAAATTGCCCAAAGGCTATAATACAATGGTGTCTGGAGCTACAGATAACTTAAGTCAGGGACAATGCCAACTTATAGCCATTGCTAGAGCAGTGCTATGTGACAGATCTATTTTAATTTTAGATGAAGCAACCAGTAGTGTTGATACAAAAACTGAAAAGGACATTCAGAAAGCATTGCTAGGATTAATGAAGAATCGTACAAGCTTTTTAATAGCACATCGTTTGTCTACTATTAGAGATGCAGATCACATTATGGTAATTGGTGATGGTAAAATATTAGAAAGTGGAAATCATAAAAGTCTTATGGATGAAAAAGGTGAGTATTATAAAATGGTAATTAGCCAAATGGGAAAATTGCCTGATGATATATAAATTTAAATATTAGCATAGTGGATTTCACACACTATATGAATTTTTTGCTTGCAAAAAACATATACTACGATTATTATATTTATAAGGGTTTTAAATTTAATTAATTATTTAATTGAAAACCTTACCAATTACGAAAATGCATAGGTCATAAATTGTAAAATTGTGGTTCTTTGACTATTGCAAATTACTTTATGAGCAAATTCCTTTGTTCGTAAAGTAAAAACATACTATCCGAAAAAATGTTATAAAAAACAAAAGGAGGAATGACTTATGGGTAATAAGTTATCTAAAGATGCATACGGTGGCGTAGAAGGTAAAAACTACGTTCCTTACGTTTCTGGTGGTTCTAAATCAGGTGGAAACGGTGCAGTATTAATTATTGGTATTATTTTAGCTGTTATATTCGCAGCATCAACTGCCTATTCAGGCATGAAATCAGGGCTTACAGTAGCCGCTGGTATTCCAGGTTCTATAATAGGTTCTGCATTTATAGCTGCATTTGCTAAGCAAAAAGGTATCCTTGGAAAAAACTTAGTTCAAGGTATGGCCAGCGGTGGAGAATCTGTTGCTAGTGGTATTATATTCGTTTTACCAGCAGTTCTTTTAATAGGTTCTAAGGTTAGCTTCTTAGAAGGCTTTGCTGTTGGTGTAGGTGGAGTTTTATTCGGTATTGGAGTAGCTTCACTTGTTTACAATTACTTAATAGTTGAAGAACACGGTAAATTAATGTACCCTGAGTCAATGGCTATATCTGAAACACTTGTTGCTTCAGAAGGTGCTGGAGATTCAATGAAGTTCATGGGAATTGGATTTGGAATAGGTGGTATTATAACTGTTATAACTAGTTCATTCTTGAATGTAGCTAATAACGTTATAAGCTTTGTAAATGAAACTTTCTACAAGTGGAAATTTGAAGTTGAAGTTAACCCTCTATTATTAGGTATCGGATTCATAGTTGGTATAGATGTTTCTGTAGCTATGTTTGCTGGTTCTATATTATCTAACTTCGGTATTATGCCTTTAATAGGTTACTTTGCAAATCTTGGTACTGATGGTGCAACTGTATGGAATAATCCAAGCGTTGCTATAAATGCTATGCAAGTTAAACATATCGCTGGTAGTTATGTAAAATATATCGGTGCTGGTATGATGCTTTCTGGTGGTATAATAGGTGCTGTAAAACTTATACCTACTATAATATCTTCAATAAAAGAAACTCTTAGTGCTAAGACTTCAAATGGTGGTAAGGGTTCATCTGTTGGAAATGTAATATTACTTGGTGGAGTAGTAGTAAGTTTCATAGGTGGTTTCTTGATATCTGGTGGTAATATATTAATGGCTATAGTT
>DAMAVY010000219.1:0-5892 GCA_032077725.1 Clostridium sp.
AGTACTTGAAAAATTTTGTTTTTCATGGTGAGTCTCATGATTTCTGGGAATTCCTATATGTGGACAAAGGAACAATTATGGTACAAGCAGCCTCTGAGCATTATCAGCTCCATGCTGGAGATATCATTTTTCATAAACCAAATGAATTTCACGCTGTGAAAGCAATAGGAACGAAAGCGCCTAATTTAGTGGCAATTTCATTTTTGTGCAATTCCCCTTCAATGGAGTTTTTTACTGCTAAAGTTACCACTCTATCTTCTGTAGAAAAAACTTTAATTGCACAAATCATTTCAGAAGCTCGCACTGCATTTTCAACTCCACTCCATATCCCTTCCATTGAACAAGTAAAACTCTCTTCCAGTGCACCTTTTGCCTCACAACAATTAATTTTGTTATATCTGGAACAATTTCTAATTCATATAAAGAGGCATCATTGTGATGATGAAAAAGTTAAAAACCTACCTTCTATTCCAAGCCAGTCTTTGGATAGCTCTAAGAAATCATATGTATTTGAACAGATTTTCCATTATTTACAGCTACACATTTGCGAGCAAATTAGAATTTCAGATATTTGCAATGAATTTTCTATCAGCCATTCAACCTTACATTCACTCTTCTACAAAAATAAAAACTGTGGAGTAATTGATTATTTCATATATATGAAAATTGAGCGTGCAAAGGAAATTATTCGTGATGGGAATATGAATATCACTGAAATCGCACAATTTCTTTCTTATAATTCTTTGCAGTATTTTTCCAAGCAATTTAAAAAGTCAACTGGAATGTCACCAATGGAATACATCTCATCTGTAAAGGGGATGGCAGGCATATAACTTATAACTGATTTACTGGCAGCCACTTCTAATATTAGTAAATAAAATTTCTATATAAAAATACACATTTTAAAAGGACCATTTTAATGAACTGACCCCCATAAGTTAGACCTAAAAATCTAACTTATGGGAGGTCATTTTTTTATGGCAAAATACAGTTTTGAATTCAAAAAACAAATTATACAAGATTATCTGAATGGAAAAGGAGGTGCTAAATATTTAGCAAATATGTATGGAATTCCTGCTCCAAGTAATGTTAAACGATGGATTAAAGCTTACAAAAAGTTTGGCCACAAAGGATTAATGAGATCTCAAAAAAAAGAAACATATACTTTCGAATTTAAACTTCATGTGGTAGAGTTATATTTATCAACAGAGGTTTCTTATCAGGAGTTGAGTTTATCCGTTGGTATAAGTAATTATGCTATGATTGTTAAATGGGTAAATGATTTTAGAATCGTAGGTCCTGATGCTTTGAGACCAAAGCCGAAAGGACGGAAGAAATCATTGAAATCATCTAAGACCCCCACTTCCACAGAACAGGTCAATACCAAGTCAATAGATACAAGTGCTCAACATATAAAGCAACTTGAAGATGAAAATCTCAAGTTAAGAATAGAGAATGCCTATTTAAAAGAACTGAGGAGGCTGCGTTTAGAGGAGGAAACTCTTCTGAAAAAACAGCGAGAATCATCCACAACCTCCGAGGAGACTTCAAACTAAAAGATATTCTCGCGTTCACAGGGTTTCCTAAAGCAACATATATGTACTGGCAAAAGCGTTTTGATAGAGAAAATCCAAATGAGGAACTCGAACAAAAAATCCTTGAAATCAGAAAAGAAAATAAAGATTTCGGCTATCGTCGGATTTATGGAGAATTAAAAAAACAGGGACTCATTGTAAACAAGAAACGTGTTCAACGAATTGTTCAGAAGCTTGGACTTCAAGTTACTTCGTTTACCAGAAAAAGTCGTAAATACAGCTCTTATAAAGGCAAGGTGGGTAGGATTGCTCCTAATAGATTTCACAGGAGGTTTGAAACTCATATTCCACACCAAAAGATTACAACAGACACCTCTGAATTTAAGTATTATGATATAGATGACAAAGGACGAGTGATCATAAAAAAACTCTATCTGGACCCATTTATGGATCTGTGCAATAGAGAAATAATTAGTTATGGTATTTCACAAAGACCATCTGCAGAGAATATAATGAATGCTTTAAATGAAGCCATAAAAATTACAAGCGATTGTAAATACAGGCGTACATTTCATTCAGATCAAGGATGGGCTTACCAGATGAATGCTTATAGTTTTAAGCTGAAAGAAAATAAAATCTTCCAAAGTATGTCCCGGAAAGGAAACTGTCATGATAATTCAGTAATGGAAAACTTCTTTGGAATTATGAAACAAGAGATGTATTATGGTGTGGTTTATTATAGCTATTACGAACTGAAAGAAGCAATAAACAAATACATAAAGTATTATAACGAGAAACGAATTAAAGAGAAATTAGGATGGATGAGTCCTGTAGAATACAGGCTCAGCCTCTTGGCTGCATAAAATAATTGCGTAGCAGTTAAAAACTACTACGCAATAAAGTCTAACTTATTGGGGTCACATCATAAAAATGGTCCTTTATCTTTTACCCTTAACAGTTGGTAGTAAAATTTCAAATTCTGTTTTATAATTTATATGAGGTGGCATTATCAAAGAAATACTTCCTCCGTGGGATTCTATAATCTTTTTACTAACTGTGAGTCCTAAACCAGAACCGTGTTTACTACGGGATTTTTCACCAACAACAAAAGGCTCAAAAATATCATGACTTATTTCTTCCTGAATTCCATAACCATTATCCGCCATTGTAACTCTCACATAACCTTCCATAGAGGCCAGGATACATGTAAGTGTTGTACCACTAACGTTATGCTTTATAGCGTTGTTTACAATATTATCAAAGGCGCGTTTAAGCTGAACCCGATCAATCTTACATAAAATACGTTCTTCAGGAATATCAACTTCCATTTCAAATCCACCAAGATCAAGTTCATTATACTTATCTGCCATGTAATCTCTTAAAAAAATACAAATATCAATCTGCTCTAAGTTTAAACTATAGTCTGGATGTTCCATTTTGCTATATTCGTAGAAGGTATTAATAAGTTCAGTAAGTCCCTCTGCTTTCTTATAGATAGTTTCAAGATACTGCTGCTGTTCTTCAACACTTACCATGCCATCATGAATGCCCTTCGCATATCCCTGAATTACAGTAATTGGAGTTTTAAGATCATTTGAAATATCCGCCAACATTTTTTGCTTATCCTGTTCTAACTTTTTACGATTTTCTTCACTTTTGTAAAGTTCTTCAGTCATATGATTAAAACTATCACAGATTTCTTCAAATTCACGTGGTCCTTTATATTTTAAATAAATCTGGCGTTGTCCCTCTGAGAATCTCACCATTGCATTATATAAAAGATTAAGTGGTTTTTTTACCTTTCGGTTTAACCACATGATAAACATACCAATTAGAACACAGTAGAATACAAAAAAGCTTGAAAAAACTCTCTTAGTAATTAAGCTTACTTTATTTAATAAAATATCTTCATTTTCCCATGGTTGATATATGAGCATTGTATATCGTTTGCCCTCTGTATTTTCAAATACATACTTAGTAAGTCTGTGATTTTTATAAAGTGTGTTAGTTAGTAGTCCATATTCCCTAGGAGATAATGTAGCCCTACCTGAGTCCTTTGACTCATAAAGTAAATTAAGATTTTCATCCACTACATATACTCTATTATTAACTTCACCATCAACTTCAGAATAATTCACACAAATAGAAGTACACTTTTCATTTTTTTCATTTGTAAATTCTTCTTTAGACACATAGACTCCATTGGTGTAAAAAGGTATAAAATCAATTTCATCTTTATTAAAATCTGGAGACTTAATTTCAACGTTACTATTATATACAGTCTCAAGTTGTTCATTTAAAACCTTAATATAGCCGCCTTCTCCAAACATCTTATTTAAAGGCAGTTCCGCATATTTTCCCTCTGAGATAACTTGGCTATACTGCAAAAAATGATCTGGATCAGCTTCCATTAACTTTTTTCCAGCCATAAACATTCCAATTATAAAAAAGGCACTTAACACAATAACTAAGAGTAAAGTAAATACAATATAATTGCAAATAAGTAATGTGAAAAAATTACTTTTTTTTCTCTTTTTATTTTTCAATTTTATATCCAAGCCCCCTTATGTTTTTAATATATCTTGGATTTTTTGAGTCACTCTCAATTTTTTCACGGAGGTGTGATATATGTACTGTTATTACATTTTCATAATTATCATAAAGTTCACCATTCATAGCTTCGCAAATTTGCGATTTGGTATATACTCTTCCTGGTGCTTTCATTAACAGTGCAATGATTTTATATTCATTGGGAGTAATTACGATTTCAACTCCATTTTTTTCAAGTGTTAGCTTTTCAGTATTCAAGGTAAGCTCACCAATTACAATCTCTGAATTTTTGTGAGAATTTGAAACCCCATTGTTAAGATTATAAAAACGACGTAGATTTGCCTTAACTCTAGCTATAATTTCTAAAGGACTAAAGGGTTTAGTCATGTAATCATCTGCACCCAAATTGAGACCAAGAATTTTATCTGTATCTTGATTTCTTGCAGACAAAATCAAGATAGGAATATTCTTGATTTCCCTAATTTTCTTTATTAATTCATATCCGTCCATCCTCGGCATCATAATGTCAACCACTGCCAAATCAATTTGTTCCTTTAATATAAAATCAAATGCAGATACTCCATTATCCACTGCCAACACCTTATAGCCACTACTTTCAAGATATAGCTTGAGAAGTTTTACAATATCATCATCATCTTCAGCAATAAGTATGGTATATTGCATTTCTTTCTACCCCCTTCGCTAAAATAATTTTACTTTAGCTTTCTCTTTCTTCCCTTGATTTTTTATTTAAACCTATATGTAAAAGTATAATGGATATACCGCTAATAATCATCATTAAATAAAAACTTATTCCTCTACTAAGTAACATAGCAGAACTTAGCTTGTTAGATGGAAATAAAGATTTAAAGAATACTAGGAATCCTCCCTCACCAATTCCCACTGCTCCAGGTAAAGGTAGTGCTGCACCTGTTATGTATAATGTAGCCTGAATTAAAATAAAGGTAATTAAAGATCCCGATGGCAATCCAAAGGATTTAAAAACCCAAAATGGAATGCTATGTAAGGCTAGAATCTGTACTGTAGTAACAAGGATTGTATTAATTATAAATATTTTATCATTTTTAATGTAATTTGCCCCTTTTTTATACTTTTCAATCTCTACTAGGGCCTTTTCCTTGAACTTTACAGATCTTTTAGGATTAAACCTTTGTAAAATTTTAACTACTATATTAACTCCCTTAAAAATAATTGTTTTTGAAAATATAGCAGCTAATATTAAAAGTAATAAAATCACATTAAGTCCAATGCCTAAATAGAGGAGCAAACTAAACTTTCCTAGAGTTTGGCTAAAAAAGTTAAATTTCACTATTAAACCTATAATCGCAATTGATACAGTTACAAATTGATAGGTTGCAAGACAAATTAACAAGGCAAGCATAGCATTAGAAATATTTATCTTTCTCTTATGCATATAGTATACTTGCATTGGCTGACCACCTGTAGCAGCAGGTGTTACAGAACTAAAGAAAACACCTGCCAATGAATATTGTAAACAATTAAGTAAAGTTGCATTTTCTTTAAACAACCTTAAACTACGTTTGATATTTATGGCTTCACAAATAACAACAACAAACATAGCTCCTATTCCTATTGCAATATAACTTAAATTTGCATGGGATACTGTTTTTATAATTTCTTTAAAATCAGCTTTAGAAAAAATAACCTTAAATGTTACAGCAAGAATCACAATAAACAGTCCACCATTTTTAAACAAATTCAATAGTTTTGTTTTCTTATTCATAAAGTTCCTCCACAGTTCCAAAATTAAACCCTTGGGATTTCC
>DAMAVY010000220.1:0-5864 GCA_032077725.1 Clostridium sp.
TTTGCAGAATATCATATTTCAGGTGGAGTGCAGAGTAAAAAAGTACTTATTAATGGAGAGCAAATTAAAGATAGTGAACTATCAAAACATGGATATTATTATGAAAGGTATGGATATGTCTTAACAGATAATAACGATGAATATGTAACTGAAGCAAATGATTATGGTTATAAAAATGGTTATTCAGGGAAGATAAAAAGTGATTTAGACGTATATATATCAGTACCTAAAGAACTTGTAGCTGGAGATAGTGTTTATAATACCTATGAAAGCTTTTTAGTTGCTAATAATATTATAAAGTGGGAACTAGTAATTTTTATAGGGACAATTGTAGGAATAGCAATCATGGCATATGTGCTAAAAAAATTTAAATATAAACTTCATTATGCTGATAAAATTGTAGAAAAGTTAAAAGAGATGGTTTTAGAAGTTAAGATATTAGGGTTATTCATTGGATATATATTATATAATATATTTTTCAAGTACAATTGGATGACTTTTAGTAATGGATATAGTAAATATGTAAATAACATTACATTTTATAATGTCGCAGTAGTATCCATAATTTTAGCAATATACTATCTGATTATCAAAGCCTTAATATTAAACCATAAAGATGGAACACTTCTAAAGGATAGTTATGTAGTAAAGTTATATAATTATTTAAAAATAGCTATGGGGAAAGGTAGCTTTGGAAGAAAGTTATTTTGGACTATTGGATTATATGTTTTAATTTGCATTATAGTATCCCTAGGATTAATAGTTACAATGCAAGATGCTGGAGCTTTCATTGCATTGCTCTTTGATATAGTTGCTACTGCTATAGTTATATTTACTTTAGTAAAAGATTTTGCCTATTTGAATAAGATAACCATTGACGCAAGACGTATTTCTGAAGGCAAAATCAATGATGATATAGCAGAAGAAGGGAGCGGTTCACTTAGAGATTTGGCTCATAGCATAAACAATATGAAGAGAGGTCTTAGAAAGTCTATAGAAAATGAAAACAAGAGCGAAAGAATGAAGACGGAGCTTATTTCTAATGTGTCTCATGATCTTAAAACACCACTAACTTCAATAATAAGTTATGTAGATTTATTGAAGAGGGCGGAGGTAGAACCAGAAGAAGCTAGGGCATATGTTGAAGTGTTAGAAAAAAAAGCGCAAAGACTTAAGATTCTAATAGAGGATTTATTTGAAGCTTCAAAGGCAGCTAGTGGTAGCATGCAGCTTAACCTTGAAAAAATAGAAGTAAATGCGCTATTAAAACAAACCCTAGGAGAAGCAGAGAAAAGAATTGAAGAAGCACAGTTGGATTTTAAGACTAATATTCCACAGGAGAAGATTTACATTAATGCTGATGGAAGAAAGATTTGGAGGGTATTTGAAAATTTAGTTTCAAATACTGTGAAATATGCACTAAAAGGGACTAGAGTATACTTAGATGTGAAGAGTGACGATGAAAAAGTGTATATTGTAATTAAAAATGTTTCTGCCTATGAGCTTAATTTTGATTCTAGTGAAATTACAGAGAGATTTAAAAGAGGAGAAGAATCAAGGCACACAGAAGGTTCAGGCCTAGGACTTGCCATTTCTAAAAGTATTGTAGAACTTCATGGTGGAACTTTAACAGTTAGCATAGATGGAGATTTATTTAAAGTCACGGTGGAGCTAGGAATAATTGAGAATTGAGAGTTGAGAGTTTAGAGTTTATTCAATTGACAATTGACAATTGACAATGGACAATTTGTTAAGTTGAAAGTTGAGAGTTTATTCAATGTTAACAATGGACAATTTATTTAGTTGAGAGTTGCAATCAGAAGGAGGACTTTAATATGTATTATGAAAAACCAGGGAAACAGAATACAAGGGAAACCCTAGAACTTGCTGTAGAAACAGCACATGGACGTGGAATTAAAACTATAGTGTTACCCACTGTTGAAGGAGATTCTGTAGAAGAGTTGTTAAAATTAGATGTAGATGGACTTAATGTGGTTGTGGTTACCCATGTTAATGGATTTAAAGAACCAGGAGTTCAAGAGCTATCTATAGAAAAGAGACAGGAACTCGAGGAAGCAGGGGTTAAAGTAGTAACTACAACCCATGCACTTAGTGGTGCAGAACGTTCCCTTTCTCGCAAATTTGGGGGAGTAAATCCAGTAGAAATTATTGCTTATACTCTAAGAATGCTTGGACAGGGAACTAAGGTCGCAGTGGAAGTGGCAGTTATGGCACTAGACTCTGGATATATTAATTATATGGAGCCAATAATTTCCATCGGTGGGACAGGACGAGGAGTAGATACTGTGATTATTATGCGTACAGCTCACAGTTCTAATATTTTAGACTGTAAAATCGATGAAATAATTTGTAAACCTATTTTGAATTAATGGGGAGTTTGGAAATTGAGAGTTTGGAATAATGGAGAGTTGAAAATACTTAAGTTACAAAATAAAATATTCTTAGATTATAAGTAAATGAAGCTTTTCAGCATGCTGAAAAGCTTCATTTATATTATATGGTTTATATTTTTCTATGATTATTCCATGAAGATAAAGGAATAATCATAGGAGAGGTCTTCCTTTATCGAACATAAAATCTTATTAATTTCTTCTTGATTATTTTGATCTATTAGTTTTTCAATAGAACTATCTTTATACATAATTTTAGCAAACCAAAGAGCATCCGATACAGCTAAAATATGATTGGCAGCTTGCTGTTCTTCTTTAGTTAATTTACGAATGGACATATATCCTTTAACAAAGGCAAGAAAGATATCAAATCGTGGCATTTCCTTTTTTGTATCTTTTATATCCATTTCATAAGCTGTCAGTAGACCTTCAATAATCATATCACCAACCAGCGTTTCATCCCCTGCAATATTGAAATCGAATATTGCAATATCATCTCCGCAAAGGGTTAGATTGTTAATTGAAATATCTCCTTGTGTGGCGAACTTTGGAAGTTCGCTCCAGTTTTTTAGGGCTTTGTTTAGCCTTTCTTTATATAGCGTATGAATCTCGCTGAATAATTCATAATTGATTTTACCGTCATCAGAAAATGTTTTTAGCATATTGTACCCGTTCACTTCATCATAGCCAGCAAGATTAAATATTGTATTTGCATGAATATGGCAGTTGCCTTTCTCAGATATACTATGTATTCTTCCCATAAGTACACCAATGTGGAAGGCCATATTACAGTCAATTGCCTTGATTTCTTCTCCGAGATAATCCTCAACTGTCACATTCGTTTCAAGTTCTTCAAGTTCATAAATTGTACAATATGAATTTCCTTTTTTGTATCTTTTAGCTGTAAGGATTCCATGCTCTCTCAAATATTCGGAAAAAATACTTTGCTCTTCAATAGCTTGAGTAGCGTGATTGTCTTCTTTTGATATTTTTACAATGATGGGGGGATGATTTGCAAATTCAACCCTAGAAATAAACTTCATTTCTTTTGGGGTATTATCCATCTCGTAATATTCTATATAAGGAGAAACAGTACGTATTATATCATGGATTCCATATCCTTCAACTATTCCTTGTATATGTTCGTTATTAATCTTCATTTACATCACCACCTAATTATTTGTAGCAAAAATTAAATAAATAAAACATGTTACGAATTTATCTAAATTGCTTATCTATTCAATTATACAGTATAGAAAACTCCATTTCCATTATTTTTATAAATAGTATATAAAGTACCTTTTAAAGGTAAAAATGTTTTTAGGTAAGTGAATTTAAAAAGCTGAGAGTATAGGTGACAAATATTTGTATCTATTTTGTGTTTTCTATTATAAAGTTTTTAAAATACATTGACAATACAATACTTGTATAATACAAATACAAAGAAATTATTTAAATAAAATCATAATTAACATATTGTTGATTTAAGATATAAGGAGGCATATTAATGATTAATTTGATTAAAGACACAATTTTATATGTATTAAATACCCTTGTAAGTGATGCTGTTCCACTCATATTTGGAGTAATAGTTGCATGCATCATCAATGTATATATTGATCCGGAAAAATTCAAGACATTATTAATGAAAAAGAAAAAAGTATCAATTTTAAGTAGTGTTGCTTTTGGTACCTTTACGCCACTATGTTCCTGTGGCACTATGGCTATTATTGATTAGTGCTATATTATTGGGGTATTTGTATAATTCTTTATTATTCATGGGATTATAAGTTATAATATTGCGAGATAAACATTTAAAATGAAGCTGAAGAAAAAATTAGGGAGGATTAATATGAGTGATTTACTTAAACTATTAAAAGTAGGTAATTTAGAATTAAAAAACAGATTGGTTATGCCACCAATGGCTACATCAAAGTCTCAAGGAGACGGCAAGGTAAGCCAAGGTATTTTAGATTATTATAAGGAAAAATCAGAAGGTGGATATATATCTTTAATTATAATTGAACACAGCTTTATAAGTAAACAAGGGAAAGCTAGTAATGGCCAACTTTCAGTGTGTGATGATAGTGATATTGAAGGGTTAAAAAGATTGGCACAAGTTATTCAAAGCAATGGTTCAAAAGCAGTGATGCAAATTAATCACGCTGGAGGAGCTGCTTCTAAAGAAGTTATAGGTACTATGCCGGTAGGCCCATCAGCTGTGGCTAATCCTCGCTTTAAAGATAAGGATATACCTAAAGAGTTATCTAAAGAGGAAATAAAAGAAATTGTCAATGACTTTGCTGATGCAGCACGTCGTGTTAAGGAAGCTGGTTTCGATGGAGTGGAGATACATTCCGCTCATGGATACTTACTTGATCAATTTTTCTCACCTCTTAGTAATAAAAGAAACGATGAATATGGAGGAAATGTAAGTAGTCGTATTAGAATACATCTTGAAGTAATTAATGCAGTAAAAGAGGCTGTGGGTAGTGATTTCCCAATTCTTTTAAGATTAGGTGCAGCAGATTATATAGAGGGTGGAGCTGTTATTGAAGATAGTATAATTGCAGCTAAAGAATTCGAAAAAGCAGGAGTTAACATCCTTGATATTTCTGGTGGTTTTTTAGGTTATGTAATGCCTAATATAGCGGAGCAAGGCTATTTTTCACCATTGTCAGAGGAGATCAAGAAGAATATATCTATACCTGTAATTTTAACTGGTGGAATTACTGAGGCTCAGGCTGCTGAAAAATTATTACAAGAAGAAAAAGCGGATCTTATTGGTGTAGGAAGAGCTATACTCAAAGATTCTAATTGGGCTAAGAGTGCTATAGAAAGTTTTAAATAAAATTTTACAACTAATCATGTAAAATAATTTTAAGAAGATGTAAAATACACCGAATTTATTATCGTAAGGAGATATCTTCAGTAAATCCTTTAAAATAAAATCGGTGTATAATTATGGATTATAGCATGATTAATATTCTTATACATAATTATCCTTATAATTATATGTTTTAATTATTCCCCTTGAGATGGATCCAATGCTACTCTCAAGATATCCCCAAGAACATTAAAACTTAATACAATCAACAGTATCATGAGACCAGGGAAGAGTGCTAAGTAAGTCTTATCACCAATCCTAGATTGTGCAGTTTGAAGCATGCTACCAAGAGAAGCCATTGGTTGTTGTACTCCAAGGCCTAAAAAACTTAAAGAAGATTCCATAAGGATAGCGTCGGCTATATTTATGCTAGCTGCAACAATTACTGTAGAAATAGCATTAGGAATTATATGTTTTTTTACTATATTTAAATTATTGCTACCTAATGCTTTAGAGCATAGAATATAATCCCTTTCTTTTATGGATAATGTTTCTGAACGGACTATTCTAGCGATACTCATCCATCCAAATATACCTATTATAATTATTATATTGGCTATACTTGG
>DAMAVY010000221.1:0-5854 GCA_032077725.1 Clostridium sp.
TGGCAGGGTTTAGTATAGGTTGTATTTTAGGTAATGATAAGAGCTTGGAAAATTTATTAAGAACACTTAAAAAAAATGGACAATTAGTTTTTAGTTTATGGGGAGTTCAACAAGATCAGAAATGGTTAACTGATATAGTAGAAGAGTATTTGCCACCTAATAATGGCAAAGAGAACCAAAGTAAAGAAGAAGGTACAGAGTTTAATACTGTTAATGGCGTAAAAAGATTCTTAGAAGATTTAAATCTTAAAGAAATTAAAGTTTATGAAGAGAACAATCAAGTAATTTATATTGATAAAAATCAGTGGTGGAATGAGATGTGGAATAATGCTGTTAGAGGAATTTTTGAGAGTATACAAAATCTAGGTGAATATAAATTCAATGAATTCCAAGGAAAAGTAAACAAGGCTTTGAAAGACTACCAGGGAGAAAAAGGATTATGTTTCAATATGAAGGTAATTTATGCCTATGGTAAAAAGTAATTATCTTATAATAGAGAAGGGATTATGTGTACTTGTATTGATTTCATAGTTAATAAAGAAAAGGCTATTTGAGTAAAAATGTGATTGTTACTCAAGTGGTATTTATGAATAAAAAACATATTAATATATGTGATATACTTATTATATTATTTGTTAAAGGAATGATTTAAGTGGAAAAAGGATACAATATTTCTTTATTTGATTTAGCAGAGGATAAAGAAAGCATAGAAGAAACAAGATTAAAGAGTAATGAACCACTAGCTCAAAGACTAAAGCCAAGTACTTTAGAGGAATTTGTGGGTCAAGAACATATACTAGGGAAAGATAAATTATTATATAGAAGCATAAAAAGTGATAGAATAACGTCTTTAATATTATATGGACCTCCAGGTGTTGGTAAAACTAGTTTAGCTAAAATAATTGCAAAGACAACACAATGTAATTATGTAGAGTTAAATGCTGTTACATCAGGAATTAAAGATATAAAAGCTGTTGTAGATAAAGCAATAGGTGAGATTTCATTAAAGGGTAAAAAAACTATTTTATTTATAGATGAAATACATAGGTTTAATAAAACACAACAGGATAGTTTACTTCCACATGTGGAAAAGGGAACTATAACACTAGTAGGTGCTACCACAGAAAATCCATTTTTTGAAGTTAATAAAGCCCTTTTATCTAGATCCATGATATTTAAATTAGAACCATTATCAAAGGAAAACATAGTAAAACTATTAAATAGGGCACTTACAGATAGTGAATTAGGCTTTGGGCGTACTAATATCAAGCTATATGAAGATGCAGAGGATTTTATATGTACTAATGCATCAGGTGATGGAAGAAAGGCATTAAACGCCTTAGAACTTGCAGTATTAACTACGAATAAAAAGGAAGATGGAGTTATACATATAACCTTAGATGTGGTAGAAGAGTGCATGCAAAAAAAACAGGTGAGTTATGATAAATCAGGAGATAGTCATTATGATGTAGTATCTGCATTTATAAAGAGTATTAGAGGAAGCGATCCTGATGCTGCAGTTCACTATTTAGCTAGAATGTTATATAGTGGCGAAGATCCTGAATTTATAGCGCGAAGAATTGTTATATCAGCCTCAGAAGACATTGGTAATGCTGATCCATATGGTATATTGATAGCCAATGCAGCTCTAAATGCCGTTAAATCCATTGGAATGCCAGAAGCTAGAATAACTCTAGCACAAGCTGTTACCTATTTAGCTGGAGCTCCTAAGAGTAATGCAGCTTATATTTCTATTGATGCTGCCCTTGCTGATATAGAAAAGGAAGATATAGGAGAAGTACCAATCCATCTTAGAGATAGTCACTATAGTGGAGCTAAGACTCTTAATAAGGGAGCGGAATATAAATACCCACATAATTATGAAAATCACTATGTGAAGCAGCAATATATGCCAAATGAACTAATTTCTAAAAAATATTATGTTCCAACTTCTATAGAATATGAGAAGCGTATAAAGGCTAGATTAGACTTTTTAAAAGGTATGAAATAATTGCACGAAAAAAAGTATTTTAGGCTAATTTAACAAATATATATTTTGAGAATAATGAACTTAGATTTAATAGTAGGTTGTAATATACTATTAAATCTAAGTTCCTATTTTTTAAATATAAATTAGAAAAGGTTTCTTATACCAAAGGTTAGTTTCAAAGAGTGCATATGGCATTCTGTTATTTAGTTACACTACATTTAGTTTAAAACAGAATCCATTTTAAAGGATTATTTATGGAAAGTTGTTGAAAAAGTAATTACTTTTTAAAATATGAAAAATAATGTGGAGAAGTCACATTAGGGTGCTCATGATTATATTTTTCATAGTCATATAAATTTTTGTATTTAATTGATTCTAAGTTAAATTTCTTGTTTTTAGTGATATAAAACATATCGCTATAAGACAGATATAAATCTAAATATTTTTTATTTTCAATTAAATACTTTAAGCACTTATTATAGTGCCTTAGGGAAGTTTTATTATTTTCTTTAATAAAATTAACTCGAGCAAGGATAAAATCATAGTCCATTTTTGTTTTATAGTTTAGTCCTATATAATTTATTTTTTTACTTTTATCTATGATTTTATCTATGTCATTAGTATCATAAAGTAAATTTAATTCTAATACTGAATAAATATTTAAGAGTTTTACATCATCATAAGACTTAAATAAAAATTGTAAAATATCATTACATTTATCAGTCTCGTTATTGTAAAGGTAGCTATTAAATAGAGTTATATAACATTCACCAGCCTCAAGTTTATCACCAGTATATTCAAAGAAGAATATAGATTTTTTTATATAGTCTATAGCTTTTATATAGTTCTTTACTGAAAAATAAGCAATACTAATATTTAAGTGAAGAGAACATAACACCGTAGGAGAACTTATTTTAACATTATTTTTTAAAAAATCTTCAATGAAAGATATACCTTGTTCATATTCCTCTTTATATAAATAATAAGCACTTATATTATTATTTATTATAAAATAAATTTCACATTTACAATGATTATATAAAATTAAATAGTCTAAAGCTTTTTTAAGATAATTTAGATTCATATCATCACTAAAAGCATTAATAATAATTTTTCTTAGAGAATTAAGAGCTATACATAAGTTTTCCACATTTTCATACTTTTCATTTTCAGAGAGTTTATTAAACAGATTTTCACACTGACATAAGTATTCTTTCGCTTCATTTTTTAATTTAATCTTATAGTAACTCATCCCGAAATAATAGCAAGTAATAAAGTCATAGGTATTCAAGATATTAGCTTTATCAATTATATCAAAGTATTTCTCATTATCATATAATTCTTTAAGACCAATTTTATTCACATTAAAATTTAGATCTATTAAAGAGCTATTATTATCATTTATTAAATTTGGCAAACTTATACATAATTTGTCTGCAATATATTCTAATTGTGGTAAAGAGGGATATAAGTTCCCATTTTCAATTTTACTTAGTGATGTACGGTTTAAAATATCACAACTTAAATCCATTTGAGTAAGTTTTGCTGCCTTTCTTAGGACTTTTATTTTATTTCCTAATTTATTCATGGAATACTCCCTTCGTAATGAATTTAACAATGTTCTCAAAAAGAACATTTTGTGAAAAAAGATTAATTTTTATAGCATGGACAAGTATTAGTATATATCCATTATACAATTTTACATATTTAAATGAAATGAAAAACTACACAGTTTTACATTTTATTTAAATATGTGTAAAATAAATGTAGATAAATGTAGAATCCAAAAATAAAAAGTTTGGATAATTTATAAGAATTAACATAAGGATGTGTAAAAAACACACAATAAATTGTGGTTACATTTATTTTCTTAGGGTAGAGAAAAATTAAAAAGCCTTCCGGCTAAAAATGTAGGCCAATCAACGATTGGAGAATTCTGAAATCGGCTACAAAACATTAGATAAAGGAGTGAAAATAATGAGTAAATTAACTAAAAATTTTACATTAAGGTTAATAGTAATGGTAATTAATAGAAAAGTTGAAATTTCGGTAAATGAAGGGGAAAAATAATGAATGAATTGAATTACAAATTTCCAAATGTGAAGGAAGCTGAAATTATATTAAATGAAGCAAGTAAATTAAATCCTGGACAATGGGTAGAGCATTCAAAATATGTGGCAGAAGCTGCAAAATTAATTGCTTGCCATGATAAAGATTTAGATGAAGATATAGCTTATGTACTTGGATTACTTCATGACATAGGAAGGAGATATGGTAGACATTATATAAGGCATTCTATTGATGGGTATAAGTATGCAATGGAAAAAGGTTATAATCTTTTAGCTAGAATTTCTATTACACATGGTTTTCTGTGCTATAACATAGACGATATATGTGGAGAGATGGATTTTACTAAATCAGAATATGATTTTGTGAAAAATTACTTGGAAAAGATTGAATATACACCTTATGATAAACTAATTCAATTATGTGATGTATTAGCTCTTCCATCAGGATTTTGCTTAATAGAAAAAAGAATGGTGGATGTTGTTATGAGATATGGTTTTACTAACTTTACATTGGAAAAATGGAAGATAACTTTTCAAATAAAAGAATATTTTGAAGAAAGAATAGGAAAATCTATTTATAGCATTCTACCAGATGTGACCCAAAACACATTCAACCTAGATTAAGACTCGCTTCAGTAAAATGCTTAAACATACTATTTTTATAACAAAAATGAAAAAGAGAATTAATGAAACTTTAAAAAACAGTCTATTGACAATAGAAAATAGGTAAAATAGTATATTGAAATGATAATCTAAAGTAGTGTGTTATCCATTGGTAATACATTTAACTTAGTATAGATGTAAATATTTATATTAAGTGTTTAGATCAAGACACTTCCTTTTAGTATTCTAGTGTAGACTATCAAGTAAAATTGTATTCTCCATTACTTTTGAAGAAAGGTAAAAAATTATTTAAAAAAAGTAATATTAAATGTTAAAATTATCAATAATAAAGTAAACTTCAAAAATTCTCCGTATTTATTTTTAAAACCTTCTTTGATAAACTAAACTCAGTAGTAAGCAAATTGTTTTTCTACTGGGTTTTATTTTCTGAGTAGTCACGGAAACTAATATGTAAGACTTGATTTTGTATAGTGTCATTATAGAGCTATAAATTTTATGTTCAGAGATCAGTTAGGAATAAAAATAGGCATATCAAACAAGCCTACACGATGCAGGAACTTTCAGAAAAAAGTATTCAGTTGTCAAACAGTTACTCAAGTAAATTTAAAATACCAAAACCTGAAACTTTAAACTTTGCATATAAATAAATATTAATTCCAGCAATCATAGTCATAAATGAATAAAGTTTTTACCATGTATTCGCAAAGAATGAATTCTATAATCATTAAGAATACGATTATTTATACGTTCTGAGCAGGTTCTAGTTTTATAAATAGTTTTCCATTGTTTTGAGCTGCGAGGCACAGAAGTAAACAACTGCAAATCCCATGATGGTTTAGTATAGATTACTCTCCCATTAGGTGAGCACTGTTCACAACAAGAGCAACTATCAATCTTTTTTAAAAATAAAGGGCAACGCCATTTAAGGCGGGAACGACTTTTTTTGAAACCGTTATATACCATTTTGACGGCAGTCACAAACTCTAGAACCATAGTAAGAAGACTTACAGTGAACACAAGTGCCATCACCGGTAACTGTAAGGTTATCTTTTTCTATTAAGTTAAGATTAAAAGAGGGCTCTACAGCAACTAATGAGAATATTTTTTGAAGCAGTCTTTCGGTTCTTAGGGGAAATGAACGACCAGCTTCAAAAAAATTTAAAATTCTTTT
>DAMAVY010000222.1:0-5849 GCA_032077725.1 Clostridium sp.
AGTAGGAATAATGGTAGAAAGATCTCTAGAGATGATAGTAGGAATAATGGGAATTCTAAAGGCTGGAGGAGCATATTTACCAATAGACCCAGGTTATCCAAAAGAAAGAATAGAGTATATGCTAAAGGATAGCAAATGTGAAGTTTTATTAACTGTAGAAAGTTCAGCAAATAATATAGAATTCACTAAAGAAGTCATAAATCTATTTAATAAAGATTGGTTTGAAGGTGATTTAAGCAATTTAGGAAAAATAAATAATTCAAATAATCTAGCATATGTTATCTACACTTCAGGAACTACTGGAAAACCTAAAGGGGTAATGATTGAACATAGAAATGTAATTAATACATTAATATATATGCAAGATAATTATCCTATAGTTATGAATGATGTATATTTATTTAAAACAAATTACACCTTTGATGTATCTGTAGCTGAGATTTTTGGATATTTTATGGGTGGTGGTACATTAGCAATAGTAGATGACACAGATAGCAAGGATATTAATGCTATTATTAATGCAATAAAAAAATATGAAGTAACACATATAAATTTTGTACCAGCAATGCTAAATATGTTTATTGAGCTTACTGATGATAATTATAACAAAATTGCAAATTTGAAATATGTATTTGCTGCAGGGGAAGAATTAAAAGCTAATTTAGTCTTTAATTTTTATAATAAATTTAATAATATTGCATTAGAAAACGTATATGGACCTACAGAGGCAAGTATCTATGCAACTAAATACTCTACGAGTATTGCGTTAAATGGAAATAGTGTGCCGATAGGAACTCCTATAAATAATACTAAGATATACATTTTGGATACAAAAAATAATCATTTGCCAATAGGTGTAGTAGGTGAACTATGCATTAGTGGGGATGGATTAGCAAGGGGTTATTTGAATAGGCCAGATCTAACTGCTGAAAAATTTGTAGATAATCCATTTGAAGAAGGTATTAAAATGTATAAGACGGGAGACTTAGCAAGATGGTTACCAGATGGAAACATAGAATTTTTAGGAAGAATAGATAATCAAGTAAAAATAAGAGGATTTAGAATAGAACTTGGAGAGATAGAAAGTAAATTATTACAGCATGAAAATATTAAAGAAGTAGCAGTTTTAGTTAAGGAAAACAAAGAAAGTGAGAAATATATATGTGTATATGTTGTAAGTAAAAAAGATCTTGAAGAGTTAAACCTAAAGAGTTACTTAAAAGAAACATTGCCAGAATATATGATTCCAGCTTACTTTGTAAAGCTAGAAAAGATGCCATTAACTGCAAATGGAAAGCTTGATAGAAAAGCTCTTCCAGAACCGAACTTAGATACAATATTAATAAAATATGAAGCACCAAGAAATAAAACAGAAGAAAAACTGGAAAAAATATGGAGTGAAGTATTAGGCATTGAAAAAGTTGGTATAAATGATAATTTCTTTGAACTAGGTGGACATTCACTAAAGGCAACTATGCTTATGTCCAAAATTCATAAAGAACTAAATAGAGAAATACCATTAAGGGAACTATTTAAATCACCAACAATAAAAGAGTTAGGTAAGTTTATTATTTTCGCAGAAGAAAATCCATATTCAAGAATAGAAAAAGTAGAAGAGAAAGAGTATTATGATACATCTTCAGCACAGAAAAGAATGTATATGCTTCAGCAAATTGATAAAGAGAGTATAGCATATAACATGCCTATAGTTCTTGAATTGGAAGGAGAAGTAGACAAGAAGAGGTTAGAAAATGTTTTTAAAAAGCTTTCTAGAAGGCATGAATCTTTAAGAACTTATTTTGAAACTATTGAAGATAAAATAGTACAAAAGATAGATAATTCTTATGAGTTCAATCTAATAGATAGAAAGCATAATGGCAATATAGATAATTTTATAAATAGATTTGTAAAACCATTTGAGTTAGGTAAAGCACCTTTATTTAAAATAGAGCTTGTAGAATCAAAAGAAAAAACTTATTTATTAATAGATATGCACCACATAATTTCAGATGGAATATCTATGAGTATATTAATAAAAGAGTTTACAGCACTGTATAATGGGCAGGAGTTAGAACCTCTAAAACTTCAATATAAAGATTTTGCAACATGGCAAAATAAACTCTTAAAATCAGAAGAAATGAAAAAACAAGAGGAGTATTGGATAAATAGATTTAATGATGAAATACCATTATTAAATTTACCATATGACTATGAAAGGCCAGTTATGCAAAGTTTTGAGGGGGATAGTATAAGTTTTGAGATAGATAATAAAACTACAAAAGCTCTAAAGAAACTCTCGAGAGAAACAGGAACTACAATGCATATGATTCTACTATCAATCTTTAATATAGTTTTATCAAAATATAGTGGACAAGAAGATATAGTAGTAGGAACACCGATAGCTGGAAGACCATATGCTGATATTCAAAACATAATGGGTATGTTTGTGAATACTTTAGCCCTGAGAAATAAATCAGAAGGGAAAAAGAAGTATTTAGATTTCTTAAAAGAAGTAAAAGAGAATTCTCTAAATGCTTATGAAAATCAAAGTTATCAGCTTGATAGTTTAATTGAAAAAATAAATATTAAGAGGGACTTGAGCAGAAATGCACTATTTGATGTTATGTTTGATATGAATGGTATAGATTATTATGAAAGCATATATTTGAATGGAGCTATACTAAAGTTTCGGAATATACAAAATAAGATATCTAAGGTAGATTTAACATTATCAGCCGTAGAGGGTAATGATATATTACTTTGCGATATTGAGTATTCAACAAAATTGTTTAACAAGAATTTTATACAGTTATTTATAAAGTACTATATAGAAATTATAGAAAAAATATTAATAGATCAAAATATGTTGTTAAAAGATATTATTGAAAGTAATTCAACAAACATAAATAGTGAGATAGATGATATATTTGATGAAGAATTTTAGCTACTTTATAATAATAAAATCATGGATATTTATGTATAGAATATTAGGTTATTGATATAATATTAAGAATTTTTAATTAGAAAGGTGAGTTAATATGGGTGAACATGGGTTAAGAAATACCGAGATTGAAGAAAATTCTAACGAATATTGGTATAAGGAAATAGAAACAGCAAAAAAAAGTTCAAAACTTATGTATGATACTTATAGCAATACTTATGCAAAAAAAATTTATAAAACAGAAGTAGACTTAGAAACTTCTGAAAAAATAAATATATTATGCAAGAATAATGATTTTTTAATGTATACATTTTTGGTAGCTGGATTGAGTATTGAACTATATAAGTATGGAGTAATAAATGATGTAACCTTAGGAATCTTAGGCCATAAATTAAAGGAGCAAGATGAAATTGTAAGAAATAAGGTATTACCATTAAATATTGCTGTAGATAGTAAACTTACATGTAGAGAATACATGAATTCGACAAGAAGAAAAATGTTGGAACTGTACAAATATCAAGATAAACTTAACATGGAATATGTTAGGAGTAAAAAAATATGTGAAGATATTATAGATGTAGCCTCTATAACTATAAATTTGAAAGGATTTAATGATGAAAGTTCAATTAATTATGTATGTAATTCAAGTAAAAATGATATAGCTATTTGTATAGAAAAAAAGATGGACAACTCTATAATAGCAACATTTGCATATAACTCATCATTATATTTTACAAACTCAGTACAATTATTTGCTAAAAATTATTTGAAGATAATAAGTCATATAGTAAATAATTTTAATAGAGAAATTAAGTTTATAGACATCATAAGTCAAGAGGAAAAAAATAAAATATTATATGATTTTAATAATACTAATTCAGATTATAGAAAAGATAAAACTATAATAGAAGTCTTCGAAGAGCAAGTGAATAAAAATCCTAATAATATAGCAGTTGTATTTGAGGATAAAACTTTAACTTATAAAGAATTAAATGAAAAATCAAATCAGATAGCATTAACTTTAAGAAATAAGGGGGTAAAGGCAAATTCTTTAGTAGGAATAATGATGGGAAGATCCCCAAATATGATAGTAGCTATATTAGCAATATTAAAATCCGGCGGTGCTTACCTACCTATAGATAGTAAGCATCCAGAAAAAAGAATAAAATATATGTTGGAAGATAGTAAAGCAGTATTACTACTAAGTGAAAAAAACTTAAATATCAATTTACAATTAGATATTGAAACATTATTTATGGAAGATGATGAATTATATAAAAATAACACCGCTAATTTAAAGAGTGTAAATAATCCGGAAAGTCTTGCTTATATAATTTATACTTCAGGATCTACAGGAAATCCTAAGGGAGTTTTAATAAAACAAAGAAGTATTGTTAATTTAGCCAAGTGGTTTGGCGAAGCATATGAATTAAGTGAGAATACAAATGTATTGCAAAATACAAACCTATGCTTTGATGTATCTGTTGAAGAAATATTCGGCACTCTTTTAAATGGAGCTAAAATTTATATAGCTAAAGAATATGAATTAATAGACAAAGAAAAATTCCAAAAATTTGTGAAAAAGAACAGTATTAATGTTTTACAATTAGTACCTACAACCTTACAAGAATTAATAATAGGAAATGAAAAGCTAGATAGTATAAAAGTGCTAATATGTGGCGGAGAACCTTTACCAAAACTGATGAAAGAAAAAGTTATTAAACTAGGATATAATCTATACAATTGTTATGGTCCGACGGAAACATCTGTTGATGCAATAACTACAAAATGTATTAGAGATAATGAAGTTATAATAGGTAAACCTATAGCTAATACAAAAGTATATATTATAAATGGAGATATTCAACTATTGCCAATTAACATTCCAGGAGAGCTGTGTATATCAGGGGATGGACTTGCAATAGGATATTTAAACAAACCAGATTTAACAGAAGAGAAATTTATAGAAAATCCATTTATAGATGAAAAGCATAAGAGTAGCATTAGAATGTATAGAACAGGAGATATTGCTAGGTGGTTACCTGACGGAAATATTGAGTTTTTAGGGAGAATAGATAATCAAGTTAAAATAAGAGGTTTTAGAATAGAACTAGGGGAGATAGAAAATAGATTATTACAATATGAAGGTATAGATGAAACAACTGTAATAATAAGAGAGAGGGAAGATGGCGAAAAATACTTATGTGCTTATGTGATTTCACACAAGCACATAGATAGCAGAAAACTTAGACTCTATTTAAAGGAAAGCTTGCCAGAGAATATGATACCGTCATATTTTATTACTATTGAGAAAATGCCATTAACATCTAATGGAAAAATAGACAAAAAGGCTTTACCAGAGCCTAACATAAGTGAAATTATTCTTTCTGACTATGAACTTCCTAGAAATGATGTTGAAAGAAAATTATTAGAAATCTGGAGTTCTGTTTTAGGAATAAGTAGGATAGGAATAAATGATAATTTCTTTGAACTAGGAGGACACTCTTTAAAAGCAACGGTACTTATATCTAAAATTCATAAAGAATTAAATAGAGAAATATCATTAAAAGAATTATTTAACTCACCAACAATAAAAGAAATAGCTAAGCTTATTAAAGATATAGAAGAGAATCCGTATTCAAGGATAGAAAAGATAGAAGATAAAGAATATTATGGAGCATCATCAGCACAAAAAAGAATGTATATGCTTCAGCAGTTTGATAATAATAGAATTGTATATAATATGCCTATGATATTTGAAATAGAAGGCAAGGTTAACAAGGAAAAAATAGAAAGTACTTTTAAAAAGCTTACTATAAGGCATGAAGCAATGAGAACTTGCTTTAAAACTATTGAGCATAGAATAGTGCAGAAGACCGATGATTTCTATGAATTTAAGCTAGTGCAT
>DAMAVY010000223.1:0-5824 GCA_032077725.1 Clostridium sp.
GCCATGGATGGGGTAGAGAAAGTAATTGATTATACTATGATACCAGGAGCCATAAGCCATGGTGTAATATTCAAGGATATACCGACTTTGGTTAAAGATACTATAAAAAGAGTTGGCGATGCCATACTATTAGTAGTGGCAAGGGATAAGACATCTCTAAGGAAAGCTTTAGCTAAGGTAGAGATAGGGTATGAAGAATATAAAGGGATTTTCACTATAGAAGATGCACTAAAGGAAGATGCATCAATTTTAGGTAATGGAACTAATGTGTTATATGATCTTAAAATAATAAAGGGAGACATTGAAGAAGGTTTTAGAAAAGCGAAATATATAGCAGAAGATTGGTATAACACACCTATGGTAGAGCATGCATTTCTTCAACCAGAATCAGCTGTGGCAAGAACTTCCCAGGATGGAATTGTAGAGGTGTACGTCGCAACTCAATACCCACACTATGATAGAGAAGAAGTAGCACGGTGTTTAAACATTAATGAGAATCAGGTCAGAATAATAAACACTGCAATTGGAGGAGCTTTTGGAGGAAGAGAAGATATAAATCCACAATGTCATGCAGCACTTGGGGCATTTCTTACTAAGAGGCCGGTGAAGGTAATCTACGATAGAGAAGAGTCAACAATTTCTCATAGCAAGAGACATCCTATGAAGATTTATCTAAAAACTGGAGTAAGAAAAGATGGTATGCTTTGTGCTATAAAGTCTAGAATTTATGGTGATACAGGCGCCTACGCTTCTTGGGGAATGAATATTTTAAGAAAGGCGGCAGTACATGTAACTGGGCCATATAAAATTGAAAATGTAGATATAAGATCCATGGCTATATATACTAACAACCCATATAGTTGAGCTATGAGGGGATTTGGAGCTACTCAAAGCCCCATAGCTACAGAATCTCAAATGGACATATTAGCAGTGAAGTTAGGTATCCATCCTCTTAAATTTAGATATATGAACGCATTCAAAGCTTACGATAGTACTGCAACAGGACAAGTTTTAACATCCAGTGTAGGCATAAAAAAATGTATTGAGAAAATAGCAGAAATTGATGGCATAGAGTTATAGATAGAAGGAGGAAAGTTTAGATGAAAAGCCGTGGTGTTGGTTATGCCACTATATTTTATGGAACTGGATATGGTAACGGATTCCCAGATGAGTCTAGAGCAGTAGCTGAATTAACTGAAGAGGGAAATGTTAATCTTTATGTAGAAGTTTCAGATGTGGGATCAGGTGGAATAAGTGTTATGTGGCAAATTGCTGCAGAAACTCTCAAGATAGATAAAAAATTAATAAATATTATCTGTAATAATACAAGCTTAACAAAGGATAGTGGGACAGCAGCAGCGAGTAGACAAACTTATAATACTGGGAATGCAGTTTTTGATGCGTCTAAAAAACTAAGAGAAAATTTAAACCTTACAATAAGCAAAATATCTACAGTTTACAAAGAAAATAATTCTGATTATTTAAAGGAACTTTATTTAAACATGAAGTTATGTAGAATTCCAACCAAAACTGAAGGATATTTTAAAGCTAAAACTTCAGAGATTGATTTGGAAACTGGACAAGGGAATCCTTATTGGCCGTACACCTTTGGGGCTCAAAGAGTTACCGTAGAAGTGGATGATGAGACTGGAAAAGTTGATGTCCTCGAAGTAATAGCTGTAAGTGATGCTGGGAAAATAATCAATCCGGTGTCAGCAGAAGGTCAAGTGCAAGGTGGAGTCGCCATGGGAATTGGTTATGCACTTATGGAAGAAATAGAGTTAAATAAAGGCTCAATAAAAAATAAAAATTTTTCTAGCTATATAATTCCTACAAGTATGGATATGCCACATATAGAAACTCATTTCATAGAAGAAAGTGAAAAAACAGGTCCCTATGGAGCTAAAGGAATAGGAGAGCCAGTAATGATACCTACAGCTCCAGCTATTTTAAATGCTATATATAATGCAGTAGGAGTAAGAATGACTAGTGTCCCAGTAACCTGTGACAAACTTTTACTGGAGTTGGTGAAGAAAAAATCAAAAATGAATTAAATATTTAACAAAGGTATCCAATATATTAAGAAAATTAGACACTTTCTATTTACAAATGTAAATGGCAGTTGTATACTACTGTATATACAGCAGTATACAAGGGGGATATAAAATGAAAACAAATGTTAGAAAAATGACAATAAGTGCATTGTTAATAGCATTATCAATGTTAATACCTATAGTTTTTGGGAATACTGTGCTTAGAATCTACATTCCACCATTCTTCACTGCAACTTTGGGAGCCCATGTACCTACTTTTATTTCTATGTTTTTAGGACCTTTTGAAGCAGTAGTAGTTGGAATAGGTTCTGTTATCGGATTTTTAGTTGGAATGGGAAACCCTATAATAGCACTAAGAGCTGCATCTCATATTGTGTATGGATATGTGGGAGCTAAAATGCTAAAGAAGAACGTATCTTATACTAAAGTTATAGCTTTTACTGCCCCAATTCATGGACTTCTTGAGGGATTAGTTATATTTTTATTTGCTAAAGAAGCAGGAATGTTTTTAGTAGTAGTGACTATTGTAGGAACTATAGCTCATCATATAGTAGATGGAGTAATATCTTATCCTATTATTCAGGCTATTGAAAAAGGTGCCCACATTAAATTAGGCACTATAGGAGAAAAAAAACAAGATAGAGATATAGCAGTTTAAAATTTAATTATAGAATATACAAGAATAAGTGAAGCCTTTAGGTATTAAATATTACCTAAAGGTTTTTATTTTTAACTAAGTTAGGTATAATGATTATAGAATTGAGGATGATACATATGAATTTAATTACGCTTGAGAATATATATAAGAGCTTTAGTGAAAAACCACTTTTAGAAGATATTAAACTTACAATTACTTCTGAAGATAAGGTTGGAATAATTGGTGTAAATGGAACAGGAAAATCTACATTACTTAAGATAATTGCAGGAGTTGAAACTGAGGACTCCGGAACTATTACAAAGATGAATGGACTTACAATATCTTATTTGCCACAGCATATTAATTACAATCCTGAAGACACTGTAATTGATCACGTTTTTAATGGTTCTGGGGAAATAATGAAGGTACTAAGGGACTATGAGCACATTCTAAATAAATTAAAGGTAAATAGTGAAGATACAAAGTTACAAGATATGCTATTTAAATTATCAAGTAAAATTGATTCTTTAGGTGGATGGCAAATAGAAAGTGAAGCAAAGGCATTACTTAATAAATTGGGAATATCAGACTTTGAAGCAAAGATGGGTAATCTTTCCGGAGGACAAAGAAAGAGAGTTGGACTTTGTAATGTTCTAATTACTCCCTGTGACCTTTTAATTTTAGATGAGCCTACAAATCATATGGACAATGAGATTATTGATTATATGGAAGATATGCTAAAGAAAAGAAAAGGTGGAGTTATAATGATAACTCACGATAGGTATTTCTTAGATAGAATAACAAATAGGATTTTTGAGCTTGATGGGGGAGTATTATATTCTTATCAAGGAAATTATTCTGTGTTTTTAGAGAAAAAGGATGAGAGAATGCAGATGATGAATGCTCTTGAAAGTAAGAGGCAAAATCTTTATAGAAAAGAGCTAGCATGGATAAGAAGGGGCGCTAAGGCAAGATCTACTAAACAAAAGGCAAGGATTGATAGATTTGAAGTCTTAAAGGATACTTCTTATACAGTGAATGAAGAAAATGTTGAAATGAATACAGCATCTTCGAGACTTGGTAAAAAAATATTTGAGATAAATAACATTAGCAAATCCTTTGATGACAAGTTACTTATAAAAAATTTTAGCCACATTTTCACAAAAGAAGAACGTGTGGGTATTATAGGAAATAATGGTATGGGAAAATCTACTCTTTTAAATATCATAAGTGGAAAACTAAAACCAGATAGTGGAGAAGTTATTAAGGGTGAAACTGTAAAGCTGGGTTATTTTACTCAAGAAAATATTGAATTGAACGGGAATATTAGAGTTCTTGAGTTTATAAAAGAAATAGCTGAATATATAACAACTAATGATGGAACAAAGATTACTGCATCTCAGATGTTAGAGAATTTTTTATTTGATGGAACCGTTCAGCACAGTTTCATTTCTAAACTATCTGGAGGGGAAAAAAGAAGATTATATCTTTTAAAAGTATTAATGGATGCTCCTAATGTATTATTTTTAGATGAGCCAACTAATGATTTAGATATACAAACTCTAACAATATTAGAAGATTATTTAGATAATTTTAATGGTACAGTAATAGCAATATCCCACGATAGATACTTCTTAGACAGAATATCAAATAGAATTTTTAGTTTTGAAGGTCAGGGTGAAATTGTTGAAATAGTAGGAAACTATAGTGATTATACTGATTATGTTGAGGCTAAAGCAGAGGAAGAGATAGCAATAGCTAAAAATAGTAAAGATAAAATCACTGAAGATGATAAGCCGAAAAGAGAAAAACAAATAAAGGTGAAATTCACATTTAAGGAGCAAAAAGAGTTTGATACCATAGATGATGATATTGAAAAAAAAGAAGCTGAAATAGAAGGAGTAGAGTCTAAGATAAATGAATGCGGTAGTGATTTTGTAAAGCTGCAAGAATTTATAAAAAAACAAGAAGTGTTAAAAGGAGAGTTAGACTTCTTAATGGAAAGATGGGAGTATCTAAACGAAATTTTTGAAGAAATGGAAAGTCAAAAAAAATGATAGAAAATAATATGAGGATATCTGTCAGAAATTTAATTGAGTTTATTTATAGGCAAGGGGACATAGATGATAGGATTGGTGGAATGTCATCAGCTCAAGAAGGAACAAGGCTTCATAAGATTATTCAAAAGGAACTTAAAGATGAATGTGAACAAAGTAAAAATGAAACCTACACAAATGAAATGTACCTTTCGAGAGAACTTTCATATAATGGCATAAATATAACCCTAGAAGGAAGAGCGGATGGGGTAATTGTTACAGAGCCAGAGAGAAAAGTAAAGATTATAGAGATAAAGACTACAGTGAAGGATTTATTCATCTTAGAAGAAAATGAAAATTTTCTTCATTGGGCACAGGGAAAACTATATGGACATATTTATTGTGAAAAGGAATCTTTAGAGAGCATTGATTTAGATCTTGTTTACTGTCATAGAGAAAACCTTCATACAAAGACTTTTTCTAAGACTTTTACCAGGGAAGAACTTAAGGATTTCTTTAATGAAATAATGGATAGATATGTTAGGTGGATAGAGCTTCAAAATAATTGGATAGAAGAAAGAAATGAGTCTATAGAAAATTTAGATTTTCCTTTTAAAAGTTATAGAAAAGGGCAAAGAGAATTAGCTGTAAATATATATCGAAGTATTAAAGAAAAAAGAGATATATATGTAGAAGCACCGACAGGTATAGGGAAAACCATATCAACCATATTTCCATCTATAAAATCAATCCCTTTAAACAGCTCTGCAAAACTTGTATACCTTACTGCTAAGAATATTACAAAGGGAGTAGCAGAGAATAGTTTGGATATCCTTAGAAATTCTGGACTTAAACTAAGAACTCTAACCCTTACTGCAAAGGATAGAATTTGCTTTTTAGAGGAAAGAATATGTAATGGAGATGCTTGTAAGTATGCAAAGGGACATTTTGATAGAGTAAATGATGCAATAATAGACATGTTAGAGCACAATGAAGTATTTAATCAAGAGATTATAGAAAGCTATAGCGAAAAGTATAGAGTTTGTCCATTCGAACTATCTTTAGACTTAATTGCTTGGTGTGACTTTATTATAGGA
>DAMAVY010000224.1:0-5800 GCA_032077725.1 Clostridium sp.
TGGGAGTATTAGGGCGGGTAGTCATCGGATAAAACGCTATCATCTGGTAATTATTTGCCTGATTGTATATATTTAATCATCATCTGTATTGAATTTAAGTAAATAACTAGTTTCACACATGGAAACACCCTCTTTAACCAGAGGGTGTTTAAGCTATTCTATTTCCTCTTCTTTATCTACTTTTGGGAAAATAATATTTTGAATATAAATATTAACTGATGCCACATTTAATCCTGTCATAGTTTCAACAGCATTCTTAACATTATTTTGTACTTTCATAGATATATCTGGTATCTTAATACCATACTCTACTGCCATGTGTAAATCTATCACAGCAGAACCATTATCCATAGTTACATTAACGCCTTTTGAGTTATTCTTCTTACCAGTAATTTTTTTGCTTATCTCTCCAACAAGTCCAGCACTCATGCCTGCAACGCCTTCAATCTCTGATGCTGCAACTCCAGCAATTACTCCAACTACTTCGTCAGATATTCTAACTATGCCAGTTTCTTCCTCATTAGATACTTCACTTAATATATCTTCTTCCACAATTCACTACCCCCTTGCCAGTTTGACTAATATTATTCATATTATATCAGATAACTTTTTCTTTTACAAATTTAACAATAAGAATGTTTAATATTTTTATATAGCTCATTTTTATTAATATTACCCATTATAATTAATCTAATTCAAAAATTCTTTTTCTTAATATAATTAGGATTTAATTCCCCCTCACATTGGTATATGTTAAATGAAACTCCACCACACATGCCCTCGATAAAACAAATTATGAATTTCTTTTCTTACTCCCTTCGCAAGTAAAAACAGTAGATTTTACTCTACTGTTTTAAACACAAATTATTATTGCTATTCAACTACTTTTATTTGTATATTACTAATTTCAGATTTGCTCATAACAACATCTTTTATTTGTTTTACTTGTTGGTCAGAAAGTTCTCCTTCATGTTTAACTATAACTGTAGCTTTTTCCTTGTCTAATGTGCAAAGAGCTTCAGTAAAACCTTGAGCCTTAAGTGCTAATTCAATTTTAATTTCTTTGTCAGATTGAAGTGCTAAACTTTTATATTCATCAGCAGCTTCTGCCTTTTTGTCTTGTGGAGTGTTTTCGTCATCAAGTAATGACTTTAGTTTCTGTAAAGTTTGATTCTCAGAGTTATTACGTTGAAGTGTTGCTTCAGTAAAATAGTTTGCATTAACTGTAGCGCTAACTGCAGTACCATCACTATTTTTATTATCTGTTACATAAAGTGGACCATTAACTTTAGATGCCAAATAACCCGCAAATAAAATTAGTACTACTAGTGAAGAGATAATTATAGTTTGTTTTTTATTCATTTTAGTTCCCCCCGAATTTTTTTATTTCTATCACATTTATATGCTACTTTTTCATAGGATATACCTGAACATTATCATCTTCAAGTCCAAATAATTTGGTTACAGCTTGGCGTATCCTAAGTTCTGTTATTGTTTCCCCTGCACCTTCTGCAACTACACATATTCCAGTTATGCAAGGATTATTTTTCTTGGTTATAAATGGCAGTTGATTATTATCATCATTCTCCATTACAACAGTTGTACCACCATTCTTTTGAGTTATTTCTCTTTGTCCTCCATTTGTGTCTTTTTCATTTGTAGTACTTACAGAAGTTTCTTCATTAAAAACAGGAACTTGCTCTTGTCCACTTCCAAAATAAATCATTGAGTGTACACTCCCAACCCCTTCAATTTCCTCTAGTAAACTTGTTAATTCACTCTCCATCTTCTCCTTATACTCTTTAGATACTGCAGAAGATGATGTGTTTAAGCTTTTCTGTGTTTCACTGTCACCCACTGCTACCACAGAACTGGTTCCACTATCTTTACCTTTTATTTCTTTATCTCCAGAAAACATGCTTCCTACAATTACAAGCAATACGCCTACTAAAAATACAATGAGTAAATTTGTTAGCATATTTGAACCTAATCCTTTAGTTTTCTTCTTTGCATCATTAGTGTTTTTTAATTTCTTATTTTCTTGATTCATAAAATTTGGGTTCTTACCTTCTTGATTTTTTTCTTCTTGGTTCTTGTCTTCTTTGTTCTTATTTTCTTGATTCTTAGATTCACCTCCCTTAGCAGCAAAAATTTCTTTAAATGCATCTTTAAATTTTTCTAACACATTCATCCCCCCATTTTTTATAATAAACATTTTAACTGAAACTCCTTATCACTTGTCTCCAGAATTATATACAGATACTTGATCTACATTCACTTCATACCTGGAAGCAATAAAATCCTTTACTTCTGCAGCCTTCACATTTATGGAAGAATCCTGACTATCTACCTGAACTGCTTTTTCTTCTTCTCCAATTTGTATTTTTTTTATCCTAGCTACTGAACCATCATTGATGTGGATTTCCATAGACTCTATTACAAATAAACTATTTCCCCTATCATAGGATACAGCTATATCAGCCTTATATTTATCTCCCTTAAAATTCTCTTCTAAATCAGTAACACATTGCTTCTCTAAATTTTCTTTAAATTTATTTAATGTGTTATTTATATTGGCATCTCGGTATTCCTCATAACTTGTTTCATCACTATTTTTAAATATGCCATTAGTTGTTTCTTCTATAATTTTATTTATCTGCACATCTTGATTAAATATTTTTATTATGGGACTTAGTATGACTACAAACACAATCAAACCAAGCACAAAATTACAATACTTCTTCAGCGAATTATCTGGTAATATCATTTGTATAGCAGTAGCGAAGAATATTGCTACACTTATAGTTATTATAAAATTACCCAAAGCTTCTATCACTCTATCACCCACTTATATCAAAGAATTTTTTTGCTTATCCATCTACATAGAAATAATTCCTTTTCCAGTAGCTGCTATTATGGCTATCATTATAAAGAACATTACGCTTACACATATTATGCAATATCCAAGTAGCATAAAAGATCCACCAGCAGAATCAATAATATCTACTACCTTACTATCACTCACAGGTTGAAGCAGTGCAGCAGTTAGCTTATACATAAATCCCATTACAAAAATTTTTATAATGGGAAGTAAAATTATAGATATAAGAATTATCACTCCTAGAAGGCTGATGGAATTTTTAAGAAGTAATGTATAACTAGCTACAGTTGAAAATGCATCAGATAATGTTTTACCAACTACAGGTATAAAACTATCTATAGCAAATTTTGCTGTCTTTGTAGTTACTACATCAAAGCTACTTGAAACAATCCCTCTTATAGTTATTATTGCAACGAAGACTGTGAGAAAAATTCCTTGAATCCATAGAGCAGTTTTTTTAAGTAAATTTGTAAGATTTTTAATATTATATTCACTAGAAATGTTATTAACAAAATCAAGAACAAAACTCATACAAATCATTGGTATTATTACAGAAGCGTAAAGTTTACTCCCTAAAGTACATACTCCCATTATTATTGGATCCATAATAACAGCTTGGCTTATATTTCCCACACTAGCTAGTAGCATTATTAAAACTGGCATTAATGCTGTCATAAAATCACTTATACTGTTTATAACCTCCTGGGTTAGTTCAACTCCTATATAAAAACCTTTAGCTATAAGTATCACCATCACCGAAAAGCAAGCAAAATACGCTATATTGCAAAGTTTTTCATTACTAAAGGCATTTTGAAGATTATTTAGCAGAGCACATACTATAGCAATTATAATAAGTTGTCCTACTATCTTAAAAGATGCTACTATTTCCTTAAATAAATACTGAAAAGCTACATTTAAAATCTCCTTTCCTGTAAGGGAATCTTGTCCACTTTTCATATAGTTTTCTATAAATTCCTTTGGTGACATGTCATTGATTAATTCACTATCATTTTTCATGTTACTTATATAATTATATAAGCCATTAATTTTACTCGTTTGTTCTTCGTCTATATTTACATCATCACTACCATAGGCCTTCATAGGTAGTAAAAATACAATGATCATTAAGATAAATATACATTTTTTCATATTTACACCTACATTAACTTCAAAATTGTTTGCATAACAGCCATAAGTATTGGAATTGCAAGCGTTAAAATTAATATTTTCCCTGCAAACTCTACTTTAGCTGCAATACTGCTCTCACCCGCATCTTTACATATTTCCGAACAAAAAGATGATAGATATGCAATGCCTAAAATCTTAAAAACGGTATCCAAATACACAATATCGATATTTGCTTTATTGGATAAAGTTTGAAGGAAATTTACTATTACAGTAAGTTTACTAACTAAGAACATAAATATTACAATTCCAGCTACTAAGCTAATCAGTAGTGCAATATCTTCCCTATGAGATTTCACCATTACCACAATAATAAGTGTTATTAATGCAAAGGATACTATTTTTATAATCTCCATAGACTCCTCCTAAAAATAAAACAATGTTTGGATTGCATTAAATAGTTTTGAAACTAAACTTACTACTAATATGAGGATTATTATTATACCTGCTAAATTACTTATCACTGCATATTCCTTTTTCCCTCCACTATCAAGAACTTTATCAAGAATTATCATAACTATCCCTACTATGCCTATTTTTACGATTATACTTATATCTAACAATATCTTTCATCCTCCTTAATATAAAATAATTCCTATCATGGCACCAAAGGAAAAACCTAGATACCTATACATTTTCACATTTTTATCAAGATTGTATTCAGCATCTTCAATTGCTTTTCCTAAATTCTCTAGGGTTAAAACAAACATATCATTATGACCTTCAATGTCCATTTCACCCAAGCTTTTAGTAAAATCCAGGAATATACTAATATCATCCTTAGATAGTGAAAGCTTATCCACATTTTTATTTATACTTTGAACAAAGCAACTATTCACATCATTTTCTTCATTACTAAATAACAAGTCTGATGCTCCCTTAAAAATTCCAGCAATGGGCTCTTCGCATTTTTCATAAACCTTGTTAAACGCATCTGGAAGTAATGAATGAGTAAAGTTGATTTCATTTTTTAAAACATACACTCCTCTTTGAAATTCCTTTAGTTCTTTGAGCCGCCTTTTAAATTTTTCGCCATAAGAAAATCCTAACACTGTAGATGAAATTACTATAAGAATAATTCCTATTATTTTTATCATAAATTACCACCCCCTTACTATCTCCCCTTTTGTAAAATCATATATATATTCTATGGTTGCAATGCCCTGTCTATTACTTAAAATTATGGCTCTATTAAAAACTTTATTATCTAAAAGTTCTTTAAATACAGGTCTTTCATAAAGATCTTTTTCATTAAAGCCATGAATTGTAGTTATTACATTAA
Organism: Clostridium sp.; assembly: GCA_032077725.1. Lineage (GTDB taxonomy): Bacteria > Bacillota > Clostridia > Clostridiales > Clostridiaceae > Clostridium_J. Next base: position 5,349 of record DAMAVY010000224.1, read on the forward strand.
CCCCTGAGTTTAAAGCTATAACAATACTTTCAATATCAGCATAGGTACCTATTTCATCGCAAACTATAAGATGTGGCGCCATACTCCTTATTGCCATAATAATGCCTTGACTCTTTGGACAATTATCTAAAATATCAGTCCTTATTCCAATATCCATTTGTGGAACTCCCCTGTAGCAAGCTCCTATTTCACTTCTTTCATCTATAATTGAAATATTCTTACCACTGAGTCCATACTTTGATATGCCATTGGATATTTGCCGTGAAAGATCTCTAAGTATTGTGGTCTTACCACATTTGGGTGGAGAAATTATTATTGTATTTAATATCTTATTATCCCTAATAATAAAAGGAAGTATAGCTTCAGAGCATCCCTTTACCTCTCTAGCAATACGAATATTAATAGAAGAAATGTTTTTTATAGTTTTGAGTTGACCTCCATCTAAAACGCAA
>DAMAVY010000225.1:0-1500 GCA_032077725.1 Clostridium sp.
ATTTTTTTTGAAAGTTTTAAATTATAATTAAAATTTAACTATTTATGATGTTGACAGATGGAGTGGACTGTGCTATCATTTACTTGTAAATTAATAATATGACTCTTATCAAGAGTGGTGGAGGGAGTAAGGCCCTATGAAACCCAGCAACCGGCTATTAAAGCAATGGTGCCAATTCCTGCAGTGTTTTCTGCAAGATAAGAAAGTTTAGTTAAAGCATACTAACCTCTTCTTGTCGACAAGAAGGGGTTTTAATTTTTGTTGAAAATTAGGTTTATAAATTTAGGAGGGATTTTAAATGAGAAGATTATTCACATCAGAATCAGTAACTGAAGGACATCCAGATAAAATGTGTGATCAGATATCAGATGCAATACTAGATGCTATATTAGAAAAAGATCCAAATTCTAGAGTTGCTTGTGAAACAGCAACTACCACCGGTATGGTTCTGGTTATGGGAGAAATAAGCACCGAGTGTTACGTAGACTTTCAAAAGGTTGTTAGGGACACAGTAGAAGAGATAGGATATACTAGAGCAAAGTATGGATTTGATGCTAAAACATGTTCCGTATTAACATGTATAGACGAGCAATCAGGAGATATTGCTATGGGTGTTAATGAAGCCTTAGAAAGCAAGGTAGGTCAAATGAGCAATGATGAGGATAGTTACATTGCTTTTGATGTTCCTTTTATCAAGGAAGGTCAAGTTAACAATGATGAAGCTATTGGTGCTGGAGATCAAGGTATGATGTTTGGATTTGCGACTAATGAGACAGAAGAATACATGCCACTTCCAATTGCTACAGCTCATAAATTAGCTAGAAAATTATCTGAAGTAAGAAAGAATGGAACTTTAAATTACTTAAGACCAGATGGAAAAACACAAGTAACTGTAGAGTATGAGGATGATAAACCAGTTAGAATAGATACAATTGTAATATCAACTCAACACTGCCCAGATGTTACAAGAGAACAAATTGAAAAGGATCTAAAAGAATATGTTATTAAAACAGTAGTTCCTGGTGAATTATTAGATGAAAATACAAAATACTTTATAAATCCTACTGGAAGATTTGTTATTGGAGGACCACAAGGAGATTCGGGACTTACAGGTAGAAAGATAATAGTTGATACTTATGGTGGATCAGGTAGACATGGCGGTGGAGCTTTCTCAGGAAAAGATCCAACTAAAGTAGATAGATCTGCAGCATATGCCTCAAGATGGGTTGCTAAAAATTTAGTAGCTGCTGGAATTGCTGATAAACTAGAAATACAACTTGCCTATGCTATAGGAGTTGCAAAGCCAGTATCTATTGGGATTGATACTTTTGGAACAGGAAAATTATCAGAAGATAAAATTGTTGAGATAGTGAATAAAGTATTTGATTTAAGACCATCAGCTATAATAAGAGAGTTAGATTTAAGAAGACCTATATATAAACAAACTGCTGCTTATGGGCACTTTGGAAGAAATGACTTAAATTTACCATGGGAGCAATT
>DAMAVY010000225.1:1510-5798 GCA_032077725.1 Clostridium sp.
AATAAAGTAGAAGAAATAAAAAAATATATCTAATTTTTTAAAATAAGATATATTTGCATAAATAAGTCCACACTAATAATAGCTAGATTATTTGTGTGGATTTATTTTTTAATTTTACATTTAAATGGATTAATTTTGATATAATATTATTTATGAGTATAGAATAAGGGGTATTGGAGAGATTTTATGATAACCATTGAAGGCACCGTTGAAACCGTTATATTTAGAAATGATGATAATGGTTATACAATATGTAAGGTAAAAAGTAATAAAGAAATTATAACTATTGTAGGGGTAATACCATATATAAATGAAGCTCAAGAATATAGCGTTCAGGGAGAGTGGATAGTTCACCCTAAGTTTGGAAAACAATTTAAAATAGAGACTATTCATGAAATAATACCAACAACTACTAGTGGTATTGAAAAGTACTTAGCTAGTGGTGTTATTGAAGGTATAGGCAAGGTCACTGCTAAAAAAATAGTAGGTTTTTTTGGAGAAGATACCATTAAGATTTTAGATAATAATATGGAAAGACTTGAAGAAATACCTGGCATAGGGAAAAAGAGGATAAATACTATTATTAAGTCTTATTCAGAACAGAAGGTTACCAAGGATATAATCATGTTTTTTCAAGGTTATGGAATAACTGTGAATATGGCTATGAAGATATATAAAAAATTTGGAACCAACTGCATAAATATTGTTAAAGATAACCCTTATATATTAACTGAGTACGTAACGGGGATAGGCTTTAAAACAGCTGATTCTATAGCTAAGAGCTTAGGGATAGAAAAAGATTCGTTGTTTAGAATTAAAAGCGGTATTATGTATATTATTAATGAGTTTTGTGCAATGGGAAGTACTTTTATTCCTATGGATAAATTAATAGATAAGACCATTGATTTATTGGATATTAATAATGAAAAAGTAGATGAGGGAATATATGAACTAATAATAGATGGGAAAATCAAGGTAGAGGTAGTAGATAGTATAAATGCAGTCTATAATATGTCCTATCTTTATCTTGAGATGTCAGTAACTAAAAAAATAATAGAGCTTGCAACTACGAAATACGATAAGCTAGACTTGGATATAAACAAGGAAGTTAAAAATTTTGAGAAAGATGAACAAATTAAGCTGGCAACTTCACAAAAAGAAGCTATAGAAGGATCGTTTTTGAATGGAATTGAAGTTATTACAGGAGGCCCTGGAACAGGGAAAACTACCATTATTAATTGTATTGTGAGATTACTTGAAAATTTAGGACTAAAGGTATATATGGCAGCTCCAACGGGAAGAGCTGCTAAGAGAATGGCTGAAGCTACAGGGAGAGAGGCTAAAACTATCCATAGACTTTTGGAAATAGGAAGTTACACGGATGCAGAAGCAGATGAAATAGAAAATGAAACCTCAGCAATTGAGTGTGATGTATTAATAGTTGATGAAGCGTCAATGATAGATATTAGCCTTATGAATGCATTATTAAAAGCTATGCAAGTTGGAACTAGGCTTATTATAGTTGGAGATGTAGATCAGTTACCATCAGTTGGTCCTGGAAATGTACTTAGAGATATAATAGAAAGTGGCGCAGTAAAGGTCGTAAGGCTAAATGAAATATTTAGACAGGGACAAGAGAGTATGATAGTACAGAATGCTCACTTAATTAATGAGGGGAAAATGCCTGTTGTAAATGGAAAGAATAGCGACTTCTTCCTTGAAAAATCTACGGATAGCCAAGTGATTTTAGAAAAAATCATTGGACTGGTAAAGATCAGACTTCCTAAATTTAACGAAAAATGGGATAGTGTTAAGGACATACAAGTATTATCCCCTATGCGTAAGGGTATAATGGGAATAGATAACTTGAATTTTCAGCTTCAGCAGGTTTTAAATCCTAAAAGCAACACAAAGGAAGAAAAAGAATTGAGGGATATAGTTTTTAGAGAAGGCGATAAAGTTATGCAAATCAAAAACAACTATACCTTAAAATGGACAAAAAATAATACTGGCGAAGATGGCAAAGGTGTTTTTAATGGGGATGTAGGATATATAATAGAAATTAACGAAGAAGATGATAAAGTTATTGTTTGCTTTGAAGATGAAAAAATCGTAGAGTATGAAGAAAGTGACTTAGATGAAATTACTCTTGCCTATGCAATAACCATTCATAAAAGTCAGGGAAGTGAATTCCCGGTTGTAATCATGCCTATGTTTATGGGACCGACGTTACTTATGAATAGAAATTTACTTTATACAGGGATAACTAGAGCAAAAAAATTAGTTGTATTAGTAGGAAATTCTAAAGCCATTGAATTTATGAAGGATAATAATAGAAGTTTTGAAAGATACTCGGGACTCAAGTGGAGAATAAGAGAGATAATTGAAATGTAGAGTGGGAGAGATTTTATGTTACGGATAAGAGGGAATAGAGTAGTATGCAAGGTATCGAATAAGCCAATTGAAGAAAGAATATTAGAAACAATTAAAAAGAAATTGAATAGCATTAACATCATATCTTCTTTAAATAACAAAACTCCAATTTTTGATGAGGGAATTAAATGGTGTCTTAAAGAAAAGAAAAAAATATTGTATATAATAGATGCGGATAGAGAAGCTGTAGATATACTCGGTATTTTAAGCGGCTTTATAATAAATTATATAGATGATAAAAATACTAGAGTTTATGCTGATAAGATAAATGTATGTAATCATAATCGAGGTCTCTATTTAGATGAAAAATTTGATGTTGTAATATATGATGAAATAAATTGTAGACCTAGATATAGTAGAGAATCTATTATAAAGGTAATGAATTGTTGTAGCAATAGCTATGGTACTATGATTGGTTATTCCGTTGAGCCTATTTTTGATAATGATCTTACCATGTATAACTTTAAAAAATCTAAGGAAACACCAATAGTGGAGCCTAGGATTATAACTACTAGAATGAATTTGGAGCAAGAAATACCAATGGTGGTATATGAATATCTAGAATGGTCAATAAAAACAAACAGAAAAGTAATTATATATGTACCTGACAATGAGAAAGTAGATGGGGTATTTAATTATCTCTATCATATAAAAGATAAGCTAACAAGAAACATCTTTAAAAAGAAGATAGGCAAATTTGACAGAAAAGATGTATCAAGATTTATATTGTCAGAGTATGGAATACTTATAACAGATGATTTTAATGAAAGTTATGGAGGGATACATCCATTAAATATAATGGTGTTTTTTGCAGATAGCATTGACTTTAATTATAAAGATTTAGTATATATATCAAATAAGGTTAATAGGATATCCATGGAAGAAAGAGAAGAAGTTATTTTTTTATGCAAAAGTGAAACGGAGCATATGGATAAATGTAGAGAAATTTTAAGGGAGTTAAATAAAAAAGCGTGGGAAGAAGGAGTTTTAAAACTATAAAATATTTAGTCAGTAGTATATTAGCTATTATTTATGGACTAGAGGATAAATGTATTATTTGTGGAGGCCAAGAAGAAGAAAATTATCTTTGTACCACATGCGAAAAAAATATGAATATAATTAATCTAAGGTATTCATTAGACCATGAAGGGCAAGAGTTTCATTGTTATTCTCTAGGTTTTTATTCCTATGGCCTTAAAAAACTAATATTAGCATTTAAGTATAATAAAGATTTTTTGGCTGGAAAGGTTTTAGGACGGTACTTAAGTGACTTTATTTTAAGTGAAATAGATGAAGATATAGACTTGTTAACATTTATACCAAGCAGTAAGGCGTCACTTAAAAAGAGAGGGTTTAATCAATGCGAAGTTTTATGTAATTTTATAAGTATAAATTCTAACATAGACTATGATGCATTGATTTATAAAGTAAGTGAGAGCGGAGACCAAATAGGGTTGGATAATAATAAGAGATGGGAGAATGTGGCTGAGTCTTTTAAGGTTAATGATAAAAGCAAGGTGGAAGGAAAAACCATACTTATCATTGATGATGTTGTTACTTCTGGGGCAACAGCGTTTTATGCAGCAAAAGTACTCCATGAAGCAAAAACAAAAAAAGTTTTTATATTGACAGCAGCGAAAAGTAGGATATAATATAATAGTCGGGTTTGTGGTTGAAAGTCGATGCCAGTCGCAGGCGAAACGATCCACGTAAGTTAAATAAAATGTTTAATGAGCACGGTGCGGCTTAGAAGTAAATCCTACCGCAAAAAAGCGAGAGGGTCAGTAGTGAGAGGGTAATTCTGGGTAGCGAAATCTCCAGTAGGTGAGTGTGGGGTCAAAGACCAGGTCAACCG
>DAMAVY010000226.1:0-5761 GCA_032077725.1 Clostridium sp.
AATATAGAACACCAAAATATGAGATTCACTTTAGATGTAATACAACCAGATTGCATTAGCATTGAAGAAGAATTCAATTACAAACTTTTTACCGAAAGAGAAAGAGAAAAATACTATGTCAAAGCTAATTTATCTAGTTCACTTAGAGGTGACAGTGAATCAAGAGTTAACTTCTATAAAGAGATGATAGCTATGGGGGTTTACTCGGTTAATGACGTTTTAGAGCTGGAGGATAGAAATGAAATTGGTGAATTAGGTGATAAACATTATTTTAGTCTTAACTATACCACTCTTGAAACTCTAGAGAAGCATAGCAGAATAAAAGGAGGTGATAATAAAGATGAGTGAGAATAAAAAAATTAATAAAGAAATAAGGGTGTTATTTCAACAAGTGGAGGTTAGATCTGATGAAGATGGCAATAAGAAAGGATTAAGTGGTTATGCTGCTAAATTCAATGAAGAAAGTCAGCCACTTAGAGATTGGTGGGGAGATTCTTTTGTAGAAGTAATTAGTCCGGGAGCCTTTAAAAATTCATTAGAAACTAATACTATAAAAGCTTTATATAATCATAATCCAGATCATGTTTTAGGGTCCACAAAACCTGGGACATTAAAAATTGAAGAGGATAATGTGGGCCTTAGGTTTGATTTAGACTTACCTGATACTAATATGGCCAATGATTTATATGAAGGTGTTAAAAGAGGTGATATTGATGGTGTTTCTTTTGGTTTTAGAGTTAAAGAAGATAAGTGGACTGAAGTTAAGTTAGATGATGGATATAAAACCATCAGGACACTTAGAGAAATTGAATTAATAGAAATATCACCTACACCATTCCCTGCGTATGAACAAACAGAGGTAGATTGTAGAAGTTTAGAAAAGTTAAAAGAAAACAAAGGAAAAGAAGAAGCAGAAAAAGTATTGATGGAGCTGGATTTAATCTAGTTCTTTTTTTATTAGAAAAAAGGAGTGTGTAAAAAAACATGAATAAAAGAATGAGGGAAATATTTGAGAAAATTAACAACAAGAAACAAGAGGCAAGAAATTTAGCTAAAGATGGGAAAGTTAAAGAAGCTAAAGAATTGACTGGCGAAATAAGAAACTTACAAGATGAATTTGATGTTGAAGCAGCTTTATTTGAAGAAGAAAGAGGTGGTATAGAAGATGCCGAAGGCGCTACAGAGGAAGCAGACCAAATAAGAACCTTCTACAAAGCTTTAAGAGGTGAAGAATTAAACGAGGAAGAAAGAGCTTTAGTTACCGGAGGTTCTAATGAAGAAAATTTAATAATACCTCAAGATATAAACACTAAAATAAATGAGTTAAGAAGAAGTTATAAAAGTGCTAGAAGTATAATTGGGTATTACCCAACAAATACTTTAACAGGTTCACTTGTTTATGAAGATACAGAGACTATCACAGAACTTACTAATTTTACTGATGGTAGTGATGTACCTAATTCAAATGATCCTAAATTTAAACCAGTATCTTATGCTGTAAAAGAGTATGGTGGACTTTTACCGGTATCTAATGTACTTCTTAAAAACGAATCAGGAGGGTTAGTTAATTATTTAGGTAAATGGTTTAACAAGAAAGCAGTTAAAACTGAAAACAAAAAAATATTTGATGTATTGAAGTTAGGTAAGACAGCTGAATCCATAGCTGACTGGAAAGCTTTAAAGAAATCTATAAATGTAGACTTAGATCCAGAACTTGCTATTGACCTAAATATAGTAACAAACCAAGATGGATTTAATTATCTCGATGAGGCTGAAGACGCCCAAGGCAGACCTATTTTACAACCTAATCCAACAAACCCAACACAAAAAATGTTTATGGGATATCCTGTAGAAGTATTTTCAAATGCATTATTACCTACAACTGGTTCTGCTACTAAGAAAGCTCCAATATTCTATGGTGCAACTGAAGAAGGAGCAACTTTTGTAGAAAGAGAAGGTTTAGAATTTGCAACTTCAGAACATGCTGGGTTTACTAAAAATCAAACATTAGTAAGGGTTATAGAATTATTTGATGTAATTCAAGCTGATAAGGATGCTTATATATATGGAGAAATGACAATTACAGGGGCTTAATAGCCTCCTGTACCCTAAAGGGGTGATGAATTGGATATAACGGAAATAAAGAACTATTTAAGAATAGATGGTATTGAAGAAGATACTCTTTTAACTGGATTACAATTAGCAGCAGAAAAGTATTTATATAATTCAGGAGTAGGCAAAGATTATACTAATGAATTATATAAATTAGCAATAATGTTATTAGTTTCTCACTGGTATGAAAATAGGGAAACGGAAAAGGTAGGCACCACAGTGAGTAAACTAAATTTTAGCTTAGAAAGTATAATTACACAGCTAAAATATTGCCAGGTTGGTGGTTAAATGAATCCAGGACTACTAGATAGAAGGATAACTATATTAGAACCTTCTGGGAGTGAAAAGAATCAGTTGAATGAGCTAGTACCTTCCTTAGTAGAAGTAGGGAGATTTTGGGCCAGGGTTGAAACTTTAAAAGGTAGAGAAGTTTTGAAATTGGAAAAAATAAATTCAGAATTACCTTATAAAATTACAATAAGGTATAGAAAAGGAATCCATTCAGCTATGGTTTTAAAATATGAAGAAAGAGAGCTTGAAATTATATCCCCACCAATAGAAATAGGTAGAAGAAAGTATTTAGAGCTTATGTGTGTAGAAAAGAAGGTTGATAAAAATGGCTGATTTTGAAATAGAAGGATTAGAAGAATTTAAAGAGAAATTAAGAACTATTGAAAAAAAAGCACCTGATAGAATAATAAATAAATTAGATCAACAAGGCAATAAACTTAGAGCTACAGCTAGAGAAGAAACTCCTGTTTCAGATGCAGATAAACCAGATAAAAAGAGAATTAAATACAACTATAAGTTAAAACCAGTTGAAAAAATCAAAGGTGGATATATGAAGGGTTTTTATAATAAGGCACCTCATCATCATCTTGTAAACAATGGACACAGGAAAGTTACTCCTGGAGGCAAAGAAATAGGTTGGACGCCCGGATTATTTTATATAGAAAAAATAATTGCAGCTCAACAGCTTCCCATTATGATTGAATTAGATAGATGGCTCAATGAATTATTTGAGGAGTTGAAGTAATGGTAACATTAATAGATTTAAAAAAATCAATAAATAAGGTTTTAACTAACAAATTTCCTCTAATAAATCTATATTCAAATGATACTAAAGAAGGTTTTAAAAGACCTGCTTTTTTTACTCAAGTTGTACCCTTGAATTCTGAAAACGATACAGTTAATTTTACATCTAATCATTTGATGGTAGCAATAACTTATTTTAGTGAAAAAGAAACAGAATTAGAAAATTTAAGGATGCATGATGAAATTAAAAAGGCTTTTGGAATGACTTTAAAAGTTAATGAGAGATCTTTTTTAATTAAAAATATTAGAAGCGAAATAGTGGATGAAGTTTTACAGTTTAGATTCAATCTAGATTATTTTATAAATGTAAATAAGATAGATACACACATAAAAGCAAAAGAAGTAGATGTAGAAATGGAAAAGGAGTGATTTATAAATGGGATTACCTAGTATAAATATAGCATTTAGAGAAAAGGGTACTACGGCCGTAAAAAGAGGAGAAAAAGGTATAGTGGTCCTCATATTAGAAGATAATATTGTTCCACTTGCGAGTAATAAAATAGATGTTTTAGGGCCGAATGATATACCGTCGAGTCTTACGGAGTTTAATAAGGAACAAATAGAACTAGCACTTAAAGGTTATGTAACTCCACCTAAGAAAGTGATAGTTTATATTATTGAAGAAGCTTTGCCAGAAGGTACAGTCGATTATACAGAAGCTCAAAATTATTTAGAAACTATTAAATGGGACTACTTAGCTATACCAGAAATTGCAGCTTCTAAAACAGATAGTTTTGCTACATGGATAAAAGGATTAAGAGATACAAAGAAAAGAAAAGTTAAGGCAGTACTTCCAGATACACCTGCAGATCATGAAGGGATAATAAACTTCACAACTAAAACTATAGTAACTGAAGATAAAGAGTTCGCTAATAAAGAGTATTGTTCTAGAATAGCAGGGCTCATTGCTGGTACACCACTAACTATTTCATGCACATTTGCACCACTTCCTGAAGTTATTGATTGTGAGAAAAAGACAACAGATGAACTAGATACTGCAATAGATGATGGAGAGTTTGTTCTTTACAATGACGGAGAAAAGATTAAGGTAGCAAGAGGTGTAAATTCATTAGTGACTACAGGCGGAGATAAGTTAGATAGTTTCAAAAAAATAAAAATAGTCGAAGAAATGGATCTTATGTATGACGATATAAAGAAAACTGCTGAAGATAATTATCTAGGAAAATATTCTAATAGTTATGATAATAAATGCTTATTAATAATGGCTATACTTGGATATTTAGAGGGATTAGAAATAGCAGGCATATTAAATAGTGGTAAAACTAGCATAGGGATTAACATAGAAAAACAAGTTAACTATTTGAAGTCAAAGGGCCAAGACATTGAAGCTATGAATGAATTAGAAATAAAAAAAGCTGATACCGGAGATAAAGTATTTCTAAAAGGTAAGGTAAAAATATTAGATGCTATAGAAGATATAGATCTTCCGTTAGATATATAATAAGGAGTGATATAAAGTGAATGAAATAAAAGCAGAACAAGTTATAAATGGTAGCTTTGGAGAGGCTTGGGTAGATGGAGATTATTTAGCAGAGGTAACAGGTGTAGAAGCTAAAATAGATATTGAATACGAAGATATAGATAGGCCTAGAAAACTAGGTAAGGGTAAAAAAATGATAGGGTATGAAGGTGCTGGCACTCTTAAATTTAATAAAGTTACATCTAGATTTATTAAATTAATATCAGATAATTTAAAAGCAGGTAGACAAGTCTCTGTTACTATAATAACTAAATTGGATGATCCTGGTGCTTTGGGAGCTGAAAGGGTAGCTCTTAAAAATTGTACTTTTAATGATTTAACCTTAGCAAATTGGGAGTCTAAAACCGCAGGCAAACAAGAAACTGCATTTAACTATGATGACTGGGAGCCATTAGACTTAATAGATTAATTTATAGAGGGGTAATACCCTCTAATCTTTTTAAAATGACAAACAAAAAGGAGAGAAAAATTATGAATACTATAGAAAGATTATTAAAATTAGATGCTGGAAAACTTAAAACACCTGAAAAAGAGGTTAAGATTAAGTTAAAAAAAGTAGGAGAAGAATTTATATTCCCTTGTAAAGCAGTAGACCCTGAAATGGTTTCAGAATTACAAGAAAACTCTATTGAGTTTAAGAAAGGCGATATAAATAAAATAAAAATGTATGATACAAAGGTCATGACCATTATAGAGGGGTGTCCTTCAATATTTAAAAGTTCGGAGCTAATGAAGCATTTTGGAGCAGCGACTCCAAAGGATCTTGTAAAAAAACTATTAGTATCTGGTGAAATTGATGAACTTAAAGGTAAGATTGATAAATTAGGCGGATATGAAAAGGAAGATAATGAGGATGAAATAAAAAACTAATAACAACAGATGCTGATGCCAATATGAGTTATCTGTTGTTCCGTTATAAAGACATAACGCCCTCTGAATACTATTCTATGGGTAGGGGCGAAAAAACCATTCTTAGGGCATTTATGAAGGTTGAAATGGAGGAAAGAAAGAAAAATATAGATATATTTGGCAACTAGATTTATAGTTGCTTTT
>DAMAVY010000227.1:0-5741 GCA_032077725.1 Clostridium sp.
AAGCCACCACCAACATATTTACTTATACATCTTACTTTATCTTTAGTTATTCCTAAAACCTCAGAAATTTCTCTCTGTTCATCATAAATTCCTTGGGATCCTGTATAAATAAGCACACCATCTCCATCTGGTATTGCTAATGCACTTTCTGGCTCTAAAAATGCGTGTTCAGTAAACGGAGTAGAGTAATGATTAGTAACAACATATTTTGAATTTCTTAAGGCCTCTTCTGCATTTCCTCGCTTCACTCTTTCACTTTTATAAATATTCCCTTTAAAATGTATCTTAGAAGCACCTTCCGCCATAGCCATTTCTGGACTACTAATAGGAGTGAGCTCTACATACTCCACCTCTATAAGTTCAATAATTTTTTTTAAAGACTTTTTTGTTTTTGCAGCTACTAAAGCTATTGAATCTCCTACATATCGAGTTTCTTCACCTTCACTTATAAGGGCAGGCCAATCCTTTGATATATGACCTAAATATCTTTCTCCAGGTATGTCTGTTGCTGTTAAAACTGCAATTGTACCTGGATGTTTTAAGGCCTCTTTAATATTAATATTTTTTACCAAAGCTCTGGGAAATTTTGACCTTAGTGCCGAGCCATATACTAAGCCTTCAATTTTCATATCATCCACATATATTGCAGTTCCTAAAATTTTATCTATAGAATCGATTCTTGGCATTCTACTACCTACTGCTCCATCCAGCTCTAAGTCTAAGTTTAATATACCAGTGCGGAGAGCATTGGCTGCTAAATTAATTGCCTTTATAATTTTCACATATCCCGTGCATCTACATATGTTTCCCTTGATAGCTCCTCTTATCTCATCTTCTGTGGGGTTTAAATTTTTATTAAATAGCCCTTTTGCACTAATTACCATGCCTGGAATACAAAATCCACATTGCACTGCTCCAGCCTTTGAAAATGCCCATGAAAACACTTTTTTTTCAAATTCCGATAACCCCTCAACAGTTTGTATCTCTTTCCCATTGACCTTCTCAAGAGTATTTATACAAGCTCTCATTGATATTCCATTTACAAGAACCATACAAGCACCACAAGCTCCTTCTCCACAACCATTTTTAACGGAGGTTAGACTGGCTATTTCCCTTAAATACTCAAGTAAATTCATATTCTCATTTAAAGAAACAGATTTTCCATTTAAAATAAATTCGTACATGCTTCCTCCCATTTTTAAATTAAATCGTAGTTCTAACCAATTACTTTGTTAGTTTTAACAATTATAAATTTTAACTTTTTAACTTTTTTAAATTATTAAATTTTTAAATTATTAAATTTTTAACTTTTTGGCTTTTTGACTTTTTAACTTTTTAACTTTTTAACTCTTTAACTTTTTCATTAAAATCTACTATTAATTTATCTAGCTCAGGTGCCATTTTATGAAGCCCTCCCCAATAATTATCGTAGTCATACCATTGAGCATTTAACTCATCTAAATCATATTGCTGTTGTTCTATCCAAGTATAATATTTTAAATTATGAATCCTTTTCTTCGCAGTATAAGTCAATTCTTCCATAGCATCAGTTCTTAATCCTAGAACATTTCTATTATGGTCAACCATAGCATCTCTTTCTTCATAATCCCTGTTTCTTATAACATTCATTTCTTCAAGTCTAGATTTATACATATCTGCTGAATCCGTAAGCACTGTGAGTATCATATCATTTTCCCTTAATTCATAGTACTTAGCAAATTTAATAGCAGTTATAATATTTGCAGCACCAGATATGCCAACCCAAGTAAGTTTTTCAACTACTTCTTCTGAAATTCCAAGTTTTCTTAAATATTCTTGTCCAGCAGGCTCATTAAACAATCTAAACATGGCTAAACTATCATTATCATCTATATCAACAACCATATCAGTATTTTTAACATTGTGAATCCAAGGCACATGTTTGTCTCCTATCCCTTCTATTCTATGATCACCAAAACCATTGCTTAAAAGAGTTGGACATTGAATCGCTTCACCAACAGCAATCTTAGATCCTGGATATTTATCTTTAATAAAGTCACCGCTCCCCAAAGTTCCAGCTGAGCCTGAAGTTAAGCATACCCCTGCAACTCTTCCACTTCCGCCTTTTTCATGCTCTATTATTGAAGCCATTGCATTTCCTGTTACTTCATAATGCCATAAATGGTTACCAAGTTCACCGAATTGATTAAAAATAACAACATTATCCCTAGTTCTTCTTAGCTCCCAAGTTTTATCATAAATCTCTTTAACGTTGCTTTCACAACCAGGAGTAGCTATAACTTCCCCTGCCACATTTTTAAGCCAATTAAAACGTTCCTTACTCATATTCTCTGGTAAAATTGCTATTGATTTGCACCCAAGAAGAGCAGAATTATATGCTCCCCCGCGACAATAGTTTCCAGTTGATGGCCAAACAGCTTCATGAAATTTGGGATCAAATTGACCTGTTACAAGTCTTGGTACAAGACAAGCATAGCTAGCCCCAACTTTGTGAGCTCCTGTAGGAAAAAATTTTCCTGACATAGCAAAAATTCTTGCCTTTACTCCTGTAATTTCAAATGGAATTTCAATATAATTAGGAAGTGCATTAAAAAGTCCACCTTCTCTAACAGGCTGATTGAACCAAGATATCCTAAATAGATTTGTTGGATCTATATCCCAAAGTCCAGTTTTTAATAATTTTTCTTTTAATTCTTCTGGAATCTTATTGGGGTCCTTCATTTGTGCTATAGTAGGGATTACTACATTTCTTTCTTTAGCACTTTTAGCTGTCTTTAGTACTTGTTCTTCATCAACTTCTAAATTTATTAATTTATGCATCTAACTTCCCCCTATAAACTAAAATTATTATAATATATAATATGTGCAAAAAAATCCATCTATCAGGATAACCTATTTAAATAACTAATTAATGAATTTAAGTTAGGTTCTATTAATTTTGGCATTGTAACTGCCTTTTGAGCAGACTTTATATCCTTTAGGCCATTACCTGAAACTACTATTACCACCGTTTCATCTTTACCTATAGCTCCTTGTTCCACTAATTTTAAAAGTCCTGCAAAACTAGCTACTCCTGCTGGTTCCCCAAATACTCCAGTTTTTCTCGCAAGAGTTGTAATTGCACCCAATATCTCTTCATCACTGACATCCACTGCCATGCCTTTACTTTCTTTTAGAGTGTTTAGTGCCTTATAGCCATTTCTTGGAATTCCTACTGATATACTATCAGCGATTGTAACTGGAGGTATATAATCAAATTTTCTAATGCCTTTTCTAAAACTTCTGTTAACTGGATTTGATCCATCAGCTTGTACAGATACCATAGTTGGAAGTTTATCTATTAATCCTATGTCATAGAATTCTTTAAATCCTTTCCAAACACTTGAAATAGAACACCCATCTCCTACAGACATAATCACCTTATCTGGAACTTTAAAATCTAACTGTTCACAAATTTCAAAGGCAGCTGTTTTCTTCCCTTCTGCTAAATATGGATTTATAGCACAACTTCTGTTATACCATCCAAAGTGTTCTACTGCTTTAATACAAAAATCGAAGGCTGCATCATAGTCTCCATCAACTAAAATAACATTACTTCCAAAAACTAAAAGCTGAGTTAGCTTTGCCTCTGGAATATTTTTCGGAACAAATATATAGTTTTTTATACCCATACAAGCTGCAAAACCGGATAGTGATGATGCTGCATTTCCTGTGGATGCTGCACACATAATATCCTTCTTTAATTCAATAGCTTTTGCAACCCCAACTGCTGTAGCTCTATCCTTAAAAGATGCAGTTGGGTTTCTTCCTTCATCCTTAATGTATACGTTCTTTATATTTAATATCTTTTCTAACTTATTTTCCTTATAAATGGGGGTCCAACCTATTTGAAGCGGTGTAACCCCAACCTTTGATTCTAATGGAAGTATTGGCATGTACCTCCAAATATTTTTATCTTCATTGTCCTTTAAATATTCTTTTGTTAACTGATTTTTAACAATCTTCATATCATATGTGACATCCAATGTTCCTTCTATTCCACAATATGGACAGTGATACATTACATCTTCTCCAAATTGTTTGCCACATTTAGAACATACTAAGTATTTAATCTTTTTCAATTTCTCACCTCTTTATTTTGCTACTACATGGTTTATTTATTCATTAAATCAATATTTTTACATTAAAAATGTTGATAACTCCCCTTTTAAAGCATCATATATAATTACTTAACAAAAACGAAATTTACTCATATTATCTGTAATAAGCTGTGCATCAAAAATAATAAATCAAAAACTTACTAACAATAATTTTTAACGTAAGTAATAGGAATTAATGCATACATAGCTGCACATTTTATGAGTTCATCCTTCCAAGTTAATTCATTAGGGGCATGAGCTTGATCCTCATGGCCTGGCCCAAATCCAATACATGGAATGTCATATCTACCCATTATTGAAACTGCATTTGTAGAAAATGTCCATTTATCAACCAATGGCTCTTCTTTAAATAATCCTTTATAGGTATCTATTAATACTTGACAAATTGGATGAGCCTCTTCAATCACCCAAGTAGGGAAGTAACACTCTGTAGGATAGACGAGGCCTGTATAAGAAGGTCTTTCGTAAGTATACATTTCAACTTTGGCATCACCTGCCACAACTGAAGGTAATCCTCTTATCTGCTTTAATGCATACTCCCATGATTCATCTTTTGTAAGTCTTCTATCAATAGAAATGCTACAACCATCCGCAACTGCACATCTAGATGGAGATGAGAAGAATATTTCTGAAACTGTGAGTGTTCCCTTTCCTAAGAATGGATCATCTATTAACTTCTCATTTAATTCCTTTAGTTCATCCAAGATTGGAGCCATTTTAAAAATTGCATTATCTCCTCTTTCTGGAGCTGACCCATGGCAACTTACTCCATGAGTTGTAACCTTTATTTCCATTCTTCCTCTATGACCTCTATAAATGTTAGTTGATGTTGGTTCTGTTATTACCACAAATTCTGGCTTAATTTTGTCTTCATTTATAATGTATTGCCAACAAAGACCATCACAGTCCTCTTCTTGCACAGTGCCTGTAACTATTAAAGTATAATCATCCTGAAGTTTTAAGTCTTTGATAATCTTTCCAGCATAAACCATAGCAGCCATTCCGCCTTCTTGGTCTGTGCCTCCTCTTCCATAAATAACTTCATCAGTTTCATAGCCCTTATATGGATCATCTGTCCAATTATTTATATTCCCAATCCCAACGGTGTCTATATGAGCATCCATTGCAATGACATGTTTTCCATGTCCTATATATCCTAAAATATTTCCCATAGGATCAATTTCTACTTTGTCAAAGCCAACTTTTTCCATTTCTTCTTTAATTCTCAAAACTACTCTTTCTTCGTCACAGCTCTCACTTGATATAGCTATCATATCTCTTAAAAATCTTGTCATCTCTATTTCGTAATCTTTTGCAAATTTTAATACTTCACTAACCACTATGAATCCCCCCAAACATTAACCTATAATTTCTCATTAATTTCTTCATACTCTTTCTTCAATAAATTTCCAACTACTATTTTATCAAGTAGCTTATATCTTTCATTTACCTTTAAAATGTCCAATACTAACTCTCCTATATTTTTAAAATCTTCTTTACTATCAATGTTACTAATAAATAAAATTCTTTTCCCTCTAGAATTTTTAAATATCCCTTCTGGTTTAAAAACAAGTGAAAGGA
>DAMAVY010000228.1:0-1550 GCA_032077725.1 Clostridium sp.
CTTCAAGAGACATTTCTTTTATATCTTTGCCTCTTTTAATTCCGGATTCTTCAATAAATTGGAAGCGTTTTATAAACTTATCTATAGTATAATTTACTGCAAATTCTGGGTCAATGTCAAGAAGTCTTGCAATATTTACTGTACTAAAGATTAAATCTCCTACTTCCTCCTGTATTTTTGACACATCTGAAGTTTTATATACATCTTTTATCTCTTGTAATTCTTCTAAAACTTTTTCCATTGCTGGCTCTACAGTATCCCAATCAAAGCCAACCTTACCTGCCTTTCTTTGAACTTTATCCGCTCTTATAAGTCCCGGCATACACTTAGGAATATGTTTTAATGTATCTGTATAAGTATTAAAACTCTTTTCTTTACCTTTAATATCATCCCAGTTATTTAATATTTCTTCAGTATCTCTTACTTTAACATCTGAAAATATGTGAGGATGACGGTTAATCATCTTATTTGTTATTCCTTCTATTACATCATTTATGTTAAAATATCCATCTTCTTTTCCAATCTGTGCATGGAAAACTACTTGAAAAAGAACATCTCCTAATTCTTCAATAAGGTTAATATCATCACTTTCATCTATAGCTTCAATAACCTCATAGCATTCTTCAATTAAGTTTCTCTTTAAAGATTCATGGGTTTGTTCTAAATCCCACATGCATCCTTCCTCACTCCTAAGTGTAGTCATTACATTAAGTAAATCTTGAAAATCTTTAGTCTCTTCAAGATTCTTAGGAATATATACCGATGTCAAATAGTCAATATCTTCTTGCCTATCTAGGTCATATAATTTAATTTTTCTTATGCTCTCTTGTCCTTCTATACCTGCTGCCCTTACAAAGTATATTTCAGTATCATCTTTATAATATTCGCAAAGGGACAACTTAACCTCAGATGCAATAAATCTATTGTACACTTGGGTTATTATAACCCCTACTCTCTTATCCATTACTTGATCTTTTATATCAAAGGCATCTATTATCTTTAATCCTTCTATTGGATCCAGCCTTAAGCTCTCTATAACGGCATCTATAAAGCTTACAGAAGGTATTAGCTTAGTCTCTATACCTTTTCCGTCGCAAAGGTCTAATAATAGCACTACAGACTTCTCTGCTACAAGTGGATGTCCTGGTACTGCATAAACTACATTGCCTTTCTCTTCATGAATTTTAATTAAATCCTCTGCAATAGCTTTGTATATATGATCAAAATTATTATACTCCTCATAAAAGGAATCGTAAGTTTTAAATTTTACACCCATGGATTCTAAGTACTCCACATTTGGATGTTTTTTTGTTCTAAAGTATATGTTATCATTTTTTAAAATTTCTAGTGCACCTACGGTCAAAGCATCTTTAGAACCTGGTCCTAAACCAACCACTGTAATCATTTGAATCTACCCCTCTTTTAGTTTTTAATGAGTTTTCCTTTTATATCTTCAATAGTAAATATTCTAAATAACACAGACAAAACTCCGTACACTATTATCCCAATGAAAATAGCTACTAAGCAAGATATTCCGTTACTCTCTGTAT
>DAMAVY010000228.1:1560-5718 GCA_032077725.1 Clostridium sp.
ATTATTATATATAAAAACAACAGATATTATCATAATTAGCGAGACAAAAAGAGGTTTTATAAAGACTTCATAAAAACTAATATTTACTCCCAAAAGTTTTTTTGTCTCAGCTATATTAAGTATACTAGTCACTGCATATCCTGCTATACTTCCAATAACAGCTCCGTATATATTAAACCTAGGATTGCTAACTAATGCACAAGTAATTACTATCTTAAATACGCACCCTACGCCAAGATAATATACCGGCTTCATATACCTACCACAACTTTGAAGAATTGATGTGGTAGTCTGAGTAATTATAATTAATGGTACTGATAATGATAATAATTTTAATATTTCATATCCAGCTACATCCCGCATAAATACTAATCCCATTATCGGTTTTGCAAGGAAGAATAAACCTAAACAGCTAGGTATCCCTATAACAAATGACAATTTAAACACCATGTTGATTCTTCTTGATAACTCATTTTGATTACGCATAGAATACACCTCTGACACTATAGGCACTAAGGATGCACATAGTGCAATTGAAAGTGCTAATGGAATATTCTGTAGTGTCATTGCCTTGCCAGTATACTGACCATATAATACCGCGCTTTCTTCAATGGTGTATCCTGCTCTTAAAAGCCTCTGAGGTACTATTATCGAGTCAATTAAAGACATAATAGTGCCTACCGCCGCTCCTATTGATATAGGTACAGCTGCGTCCATTAAAGCCTTGATGATGTTCTTGTTTTTCTTAATTCTAACCTTAGTAACTTTGGGTCTAACAGCAATATATTTTATAACAAGATATATACTCCCCAGAAGCCCTCCTACCACTGTGCCAAAAGCTGCTCCTGCTGCTGCATATTCTATTCCCTTTGGAAGCAATATATATGCACAAAACACACCGAAAACAACCCTTCCTATCTGTTCTATTATCTGTACTACAGCCGTACTATTCATGTTTTGAAGTCCTTGAAAATACCCCTTAAATGTACACATAATACATACTAATACAGGGGCTGTAGATATTATCATAAAAGAATAATAGGATTTTTTATCCCATTTAAGTAAAGTTACAATATTATTTCCAAAGTATAACATTAAAAATGATGCGATAATTCCTAGTGGAATCATTATCTTAAGCGTTTGATTTAACACTTGTCTAATAGCTCCTACATCATTTCTAGCATTAAACTCCGATATTAATTTTGACATAGCAATAGGTACTCCAGTTGCTATTGCTACAAAAGTCATATATAAAGGGTATGACATTTGATAGTATCCCATACCCTGATCACCAATCAACCCTTGTATGGGTATTCTGAAAAACATTCCCAAAAACCTTGCAAAAATTGTAGCTATCCCTAAAATCATAGTTCCTTTTAAAAGCGATTGTTTTTTCATACTTCCTCCATAAAATACTTTATATAATTTATTAGTATTTTAAGAAGAAACATTTTATTACTTATTGCATATAATATATCTCTATTAAAAATTAAAGTCACAAGACTGAATTAATTATCAGTCTTATGACTCTTTAAAATTAATAACACAATTTGTAATTGTTATTTCCTGTAAATATATCTTATTTAACCATTAATCATTCCCAAACTAAATATTCCTGATGCAAATATTTATTGTTCCATTTGCTTACCTAAAAATGTAGCTGCAGTTTCTGCAAGCTTTAGCTCTAAATCACCAAACTTTACATTTTCCTTTGATGCTATAATTACAGTTCCCACAATATCTCCTTCCGCGATTATTGGTGCTACTACTTGAGCTGTATACTCATCTGCCATTTCACCTTCACATATTGGAATTACTTCCTGTGTCACTTTATCTAAAAGTGTAGATTTACGCACCTCCATAATCTTATCTATTTCATTACTGATTTTTTTGTCTAAGTAATCTTTCTTCATACCTCCACTGACAGATATAATTGAATCCTTATCAGAAATCATTATTATATTACCTATAGTTTGATGTAATGCTTCAGTATACTCCTTAGAAAATTCGCCTAATTCCTCAATTGGAGAATATTTTTTTAATATAACCCCACCATCTCTATCTGTGAAAATTTCAAGAGGATCTCCTTCTCTAATCCTTAATGTTCTTCTTATTTCTTTTGGTATTACAACACGGCCTAAGTCGTCTATTCTTCTTACTATTCCAGTAGCTTTCATTAAATATGTCCTCCTTACTTATGTGAATTTTTTTAATGTTATTATTATCCTTCTTAACGTAAATTTTATACACTTTAGAAATTTTTTCTTAAAAAAAATAAGATTAATTCCACAAAAAGGAATTAATCTTATTTTTTAACTAATTATTTAATTATTGATTTAATCTATCTTCATATAATTTTATTTTTGCATCTTTTTTCCAAGCATCCATTGTTTCTGTCCATTTTTTATATTGATTTTGTTGTAATAGAGTACTACTAATTTTTTCTTTAACATCTTCTAAAGGCAAAACAGGATATTCTTGCTTATCTAAGCACTTTATAACATGGTATCCATATTTAGTTTGTACAGGAGCTTTAGTATATTCACCTTTCTTAAGACCAATCGCTGCCATTAAAAAAGTTTTGTCATATTCAGTACTACTATAATCAATAAGTCCTAAATCTCCACCTTTATCCTTTGTGGCATCTGTACCTTTTTCAGCGGCAAGAGCTGCAAAATCTTCGCCTTTATCAAGTCTTGCAATGATATCCTTAGCTTCTTGTTCTGTTGCAACCAAAATATGTGCTGGTTGAACTTGGTTTGGCTTTTCAGTAAATGAACTTTGGTTTGTATCATAATAAGTTTTAATTTCTTCGTCTGAAACCTTAATATCTTTAACTACTTCTTTAGTTACTAAATCGTTGATTACACTTTTTTTCAAAATATCATTTATAAAAGTTTCTTCTGTGAATCCAGCTTGTTCAAGAGCTGTTTTATATTCTTCTTCACCTGAAAGAGATGCCTTAAGAGTAGCAAGTTGTTCTTTTGCTTTCTCTAATACTTCTTCATCAGAAGGTATTACCCCAAGCTCTGTACCCTTCTTTTTAGTTATAATATCTTCAACTAATGTATTCAAAATAGTTGATTTTTGCTCCTTTAAATAGCTCATTGCTTTTTCATTATCTTTATAATTTTCTCCATAGTATTGCTTCATTTGCGCATAAACTGAAGTTAAGTTACTCTCAACCTCTCCATAAGTAATCTTTTGACCATACACTTTTGCTACAACCGTTTTTGCTTTACCTGCTTCTGTTTTTTCTATCATTCCACACCCTACTGCGGAAAACATCATTGTAGATGCCATTATTCCAGCTAATATCTTCTTAAATTTAATCAATTTATAATCCTCCATTCGGTTTTATTTAGTTCAACAGTACTCTTATTTTACCATAAAAATACTATTAAATAAACACTCTAGAAATCTATTTACTTATTGTTGACAAATCCTTAATAATATTTATCAATTTGTCTAGAATATCATTTTTGCTTAAATGTTTACTTTTATAGATTAATACTGGTACATCACCCATTTTAAAAGTTATTTGTCTCTTGTAATTTTCTAAAATATATCTTACCATTTCTGTAGTTAGATAGGACTTATCTTTAAATGTTATGGAAATTTGAACTCCAGTATCTTTTATTTCTAACACTCCAATATCCCTAGCAATAGCTTTTAAATAAGCAATATTCATTAAATTATAAACACTTGCTGGTATATCTGAGTATCTATCCTCAATTTCTTCAATAACATCTAACATGTGATCATAAGATTCAATGGATGCAATTTTCTTATATACTTCTATCTTTTGAGTTTCATCATCAATGTAGTTATTGGGTATAAAAGCATCTATTTTCATGTCTACAGTAGTTTCAATAGGTGCTTTATCTATTTCGCCCTTAACGATGCTTACAGCCTCTTCGAGCATCCTGCAGTATAAATCATAACCCACAGATGACATATGACCGCACTGTGCAGCTCCCATTACATTACCTGCGCCTCTTATCTCTAAATCCCGCATTGCAATCTTTAATCCTGACCCCAGCTCTGTAAAATCTTTTATAGCCTTTAATCTTTTTTCTGCCACTTCTGTAAGTACTTTATCCTTAGTATAAGTGAAGTAAGAATATGCAATTCTATTAGTTCTCCCTACCCTCCCTC
>DAMAVY010000229.1:0-5684 GCA_032077725.1 Clostridium sp.
TATCTATTGAAAAATCTATAAAAGAGTTAATAAGATATAAATTTGACACTATTTCGGACATAGTAACTTTCTTTTTTCTATTTATTGCAATGTTCTATGGAATGAAGTCCTTTGGGAAAGGCATAAATGGATCTCCTATAGCCCTAGGGGAAAGCTTAGAAGGCTTTATAATTGGATATTTTCTATGGACTGTAATGGTAATGGTTTACTTTGATACTGCCTATAGTGTAGTGTCTGATGCAACTACTGGTACATTAGAACAAATAAGTATGTCAAGTTTAGGTCTTGCTAACGTAATGATTGTAAGAAGTATTGCAAATTTAATAATAAATCTAGTAGTTTGTTTTGTAGTATTATTTGCCGTAATGTCAACTACAGGTTACTGGTTAAATATTGATGTGCTTCCCTTACTAGTTTTTATTATACTAGGGATTTTCAGTATACTAGGAATTTCTTTAATAATTGGAGGATTAGCTTTAATTTTTAAAAAGGTTAAATCATTAATAAATGTTATCCAATATTTTTTAATTGGATTAGTTTTTAGTTATTCTGATTCATTAATATCATTAATGCTTCCTTTTAAGCCAACTATCCGTGGTGTATATAGAATAATTCTAGGTGGAAACTCATTTATGGATTTTTCAATATTGGATTATGGAATTATAGTTCTAAATTCCGCTGTATATTTCTTTATAGGATTATATGTTTTCAATCAATGTACTAAAGTAGCAAAGAAAAAAGGCTTAATGGGGCAATATTAATTTTTGAATGGAAATGAAAAGAATGAATAATTAAAATTAGTTCTAGCTTAATAAGGAGTAGGCAAAAATTCTAAATTTAGCTCCTGCTAAGCAAGAAGTATGAAAAATAAAAATTAATTAATTTACAATTATATCAGAAAAAAAGGAGTGTTAAAATGGTTGTTCAAATAGAAAACTTAGTAAAAAGATATGGAGATTTAATTGCTATAGATCATCTAAACCTAAATGTTAAAGAAGGAGAAATATTCGGGCTTCTAGGGCCTAATGGGTCAGGTAAAACCACCGCAATAAACTGTATACTAGCATTACTGAAATTTGATAAGGGAAGAATAGAAGTTTTTGGAGAAGAGATGACTCCAACTAATTATAATGCTAAAAGAGATATTGGTATTGTAATGCAAAACGTTGCTGTATTTGATGAGTTAACGGTATACGAAAACATTGATTATTTCTGTGGTCTATATATAACAAATAAAAAAGAAAGAAAGGAACTTGTGGAAAGAGCTATAGTTTTTGTTGGTCTTGAAGACTTCAAGAAATTCACACCTAAGAAATTAAGTGGTGGCCTTTTAAGGCGTTTAAATATTGCCTGTGGTATAGCCCACAATCCAAAGCTAATCATCCTTGATGAACCTACAGTAGCTGTTGATCCACAAAGTAGAAATCACATCTTAGAAGGAATAAAAAAATTAAATGCTGAAGGTGCTACAATAATTTACACTTCCCACTATATGGAGGAAATTGAACAGCTTTGTACATCTATAGCAATTATGGACAAAGGTAAAATAATTGCAGAGGGTACAAAGGAAGAAATAAAATCTTATATTGACCTTGGAGAAAAAATTCTTATAGAAGCTTTTGATCTAAAAGAAAATCATCTTAAAAATATAAATCTTCTTCCAAATATCACTTCTGTAAACTATAAGGACAATTTGTTAACTATTAAAACTAAAAGCGGACACAGTAGTCTTGGTGAAATTGTTAGCTATATAGGTGAAAATAAAATAAGTTATGGAAAGATTTACTCAGAGCAGCCTACCTTGAATGACGTATTTTTAGAAATTACAGGCAAAGAGCTTAGAGATTAATAAGGAGGAGAGCAAATGTTTACTCATATATTTAAGTATCAACTCAAATGCCGTCTACAGGATAAAATAGGTGTATTTTGGACTTTGATATTTCCAATTGTACTAGCTACATTTTTTAATTTGGCATTTGCAAATGTTCTACGTGGCGAAGAATTTGAGAAAGTTAATATTGCCATTGTAAATAGTAGTAATATATCTGAAAGCTTTTCAACAGCCATAAAGGAGTGCAATCTATTTGTTATAGAAAATACAGATATGACTAAAGCAAATGAAATGCTTTCAAAAGGCGAAATTTCAGGTTATATAACCTTTGAAAATAATGCTTTCGAAATAACAGTTTCGAAATCTGGTATGAATGAATCAATAATTAAATCCTTTGTAGATAGTTATAGTGAAAAGTATGCCACCATAACAAATATAATAACAAGTAATCCAAGTGTTATAAATGGTGATTTTATAAGGAATATGAAAGCTGATAGTAATTATACAGAGGATATAAAATTAAATAATTCCACCAACGTTATGGTGATTTCCTTCTATACTCTTCTCGCAATGACCTGTCTTCTTGGTGCAACTTGGGGAAGTCAGGACATTATGAACATTCAAGCAGATCAATCCCAAAGGGCAGCCAGGGTTAATGTAACCCCAGTAAATAAATTCAAAATATTTTTGGCTAGCTTAAGTGCAACTTTACTATTTTACTTCTCATCCATTTTGTTCGTTTTACTATATATTTCTGTAGTACTAAAAATAAGCTTTGGTAACTCTATAGGTTATATAATTTTACTTTGCTTTGTGGGTTGTTTTACAGGAATTACACTAGGTACCATGGTAAGTGCTCTTATTAAGAAAAAAGCAAGTATAAAAGAAGCCATTTTACTTTCATTTACAATGATTGGTTCTTTTTTAGCAGGAATGATGTCTGGTCAAGTTAAATATTTTGTTCAAGATAAGTTACCTATTCTTGCTTATTTAAATCCTGTTAACTTAATTACAGATGGATTTTATTCTTTATACTATTATGATACCTTTAATCGATATTTCTTAAACTTAGGCCTTCTAGTGTTAATGGGAGTAATTTTTTCAATTGTTACCTTTGTGGTATTAAGGAGGCAAAAATATGCAAGTATTTAAACAGTATTTTAGAATTGTTAAAAAAAGTGCCCTTGCATCCATATTGATTTATGCTGTTATATTTCTAATTGTTACAATTATCTTTAGTAATGTTGGAAGTTCTACAGGACAAACCTCCTTTGAGACTGAAAAGTGCAACGTAGCAATTATAAATAAGGATAACTCTCCTCTATCTGCTAATTTAGAAAATTATATTAAAGATAACTCTAATGTAGTGAAAATCAAAACTGATGAAGAAGGAATAAAGGATGCACTATTTTTTAGGATAGCAGAAGTTATTATCACTATTCCAAAGAATTTTGGGGATAGTTTTGCTTCAGATGCACCACTTTCTTTAGAAACACAAAACATTCCTGATTCTTCAAGTAGTATTATTATAAAAGCAATGATAAACAATTATCTTAATACAACTAAGCTTTATATTGATAATACTAATAATATGGACACTAAGGAACTAAATGAATTAGTAACCAAGGATTTAGCTATTGAAACAAAAGTTAATTTGCTAAACGATGACAATAATGGCAGCAGTAGTAATATAACTTTTTATTTTCGCTACCTGCCTTATCCTCTACTTTGTATGCTAATATTAGGGATTTCAATAGTTTCAAATATCTTTAACTCACCAGATTTAAAAAGAAGAAATCTTTGTTCGCCAATAAGTTCTACTAGTTTTAACCTTCAAGTTTTCTTAGGAGATTCGGTTCTAGCGTTGTCTACTTGGGCTCTTTTTATGATCTTAGCACTAGTAATGTATAGGCAAGACCTTTTTACATTAAACGGATTATTTTGCAGTATAAATTCGTTTATATTCACCCTTGTATGCTTATGTCTTAGCTTCCTTATTGGAAATACATCAAACAAAAATACTATAAGTCCAATTTCAAATATTGTTGCACTAGGTGGTTGCTTCTTAGGTGGAGCCTTTGTTCCACAACAGCTTCTAAGCGAAACAGTTAAAAATATTGCCATTATAAATCCAGTATATTGGTATGTTAATGCAAATGATAAACTTGGTTCATTATCAATATTTAATATGGAAACACTAACTCCAGTATTCTTTGAATTTTTAATTCAACTTGCCTTCGCAGCAGTATTCTTAGGCATCGGACTAGTCGTCATGAAACAGAGAAGAACTAAATGTTAAAAAACTCATTCTAAATAATAGAGAGCTATAGATATTTTATCTATAGCTCTTTTATTAATTACCTAAATGTCCTTAAAATAATTATCATAGAAAGTTATTTATAGTAACCTTTACACTCTCCACAATTTTAATGTTATTTATTTTTTGTTTCTGGTGTTGTTGTAGCTCCACCTGTTCCTGGTGTTGTTGTAGTTCCTCCACTTCCTGGAGTAGTTGTATCTGGAACTGTTGTTTTGGGAGTAGTCGTAACTGGTGGAGTAGTTGTTGGAGTAGTTGTTTTCTTAGTTGTTGTACATCCAACAAGACCAGTGGTAAGCGCTATTGTTGCTAGTAAAAGTGCTATTTTTTTCATAATAAGTTTCCTCCTTCGTTTAATCTATATATTTTTTCCTAACTTTCTTTTTTCTGTTTCGTCTACAACGAGGGCAGTGACTGCGGCTCCTGTAACATTAGTCATTGTTCTCATCATATCGATAACTGGGTCTACTGCCATGACTATTGCCATACCTTCTAAAGGCAATCCCATAGTAGCTAGTACAACTGTAGTTGACATTGTTGCAGCACCTGGTACTCCAGCAACACCAAGGGATCCTATTATAGTTGTTAAAACAATTAGTACATAAGAGTACATTGTTAGCTCTATATTAAATACATTAGCTACAAATATAGCTATAATGGCAGGATATAGACCACCACAAGCATTCATTCCCATAGATGCTCCAATTGGACCTACAAAGCTGGCAACATTTTCTGAAACTCCTGCTCTTTCCACTAATGACTTAATTAAGACTGGTAGAGTTCCATAGCTACTTTGGCTTGTAAATGCAATAGTTTGAGCAGGTGAAATAGCCTTAAAGAATTTAAGTGGGTTCTTCTTTGCCACACCACTAATAATTGGTATATAAACAATTATAAATTGAAGTATGCATGCAATATAAACTGCTGCAATAACCCAAATCAATGACATTAATGTGTCTATTCCATTTTTTGCTATAGCTTTTGCAAGTAATGCAAACACTCCATATGGAAGTAACTCTAGTACCATCTTTGTAATTCTAGTTATTATATAATGGGAAGATACTACAAAATCTTTAATTAGTTTTATTCTTTCTGAATTTCT
Organism: Clostridium sp.; assembly: GCA_032077725.1. GTDB lineage: Bacteria > Bacillota > Clostridia > Clostridiales > Clostridiaceae > Clostridium_J. Next base: position 5,251 of record DAMAVY010000229.1, read on the forward strand.
ATCATCTTCTATGATTAATGCTACTGCTATAAATAGTGAAAATATTATTATTGGGATTATCTTACCATCTGCCATAGAAGCCACTGGATTAGATGGTAGCATATCTAAAAATACTTGTGAGAACTTAGGTACTTCCTTTGCCACGAAGTCACCTGCTCCTTCAAATCCTATACCTTGTCCAAGATTAAGGATAAGAGCAACTACAACTCCTATTGCTGCTGCTATACCAGTTGTTCCAAGTAAAATCCCTACAGTTTTTAAACCTATTGATTTTAAAGTTTCTAAATTTTTAAGTTTTAATATACTGTTAATTAGTGAAATCATAACTAGAGGTATAACTATCATCTTAACTAATGACATATATCCCTTACCAATTGTTTCTAAAAATAAAATGTCCTTTTTAAATACTAATCCTATTACAATACCTAGTCCAA
>DAMAVY010000230.1:0-5683 GCA_032077725.1 Clostridium sp.
GGATGGATTATCTTCTATCTTTTATGCTAATAATTGGTGGTTTATTTTTAACAAAGTATCATATTTCGATAGTTTTGGGTCACCTTCACCATTTAAGAATCTATGGTCCTTAGCAGTAGAAGAGCAATTCTATATTTTATGGCCTATACTTATAATAATAGGATTTAAGGTTTTTAAGAAACGAGAGAAGCTTGCAAGCCTTATTTTTATTGGAGCATTATGCTCAGCTTTGTTAATGGGAATATTATATAAACCAGGCATGGATCCCAGCCGTGTTTATTATGGTACAGATACTCGTGCTTTTGAATTACTTATAGGAAGTTGGTTAGCAATTATTTGGCCAACAGAAAAACTTATGTCACGGAAAATTTCTATTAGAAAGAAGAGAAAGCTAAATATAACTAGCATAATTACCTTTGCTGTATTTCTTCTAAGTGTTGTCTATGCGAACGAATATCAAACATTTCTTTACAGAGGCGGCATGTTACTAATTTGCTTAAATACAGCTATACTTATAGCTTGCATCTCCCATACAGACATCTATTTAGGTTGTTTTTTATCTTGGAAGCCGCTGCGCTGGATTGGAAAAAGATCCTATGGGATTTATCTTTGGCATTACCCTGTCATTGTTTTGAGTACTCCTGTCAATAAAATTGGAAATATACCCTATTGGTGCATGTGTATGCAGCTGGCGATTACCTTTATTATTGCAGAGCTTTCGTACCGTTTTATAGAAACGCCCATACGAAAATATGGATTTCGAGGTGCCTTAAGAAAATGTAGAGGGACTAAAACTTTTATGAGAAGAAGGAAAGCCTTCACCACAATAACTTCATTAGTAATTGTTTTTTTATTGATTGTGGGGGTTACCCATATGAGTGCCATCTCAACAAATGCCGAACCCAAAGTTGATAAAACCGAGCCATCTGAATCTGAAATAATAGCAAACAATAAAAAAACATCAATTAGCCAAAATACAGATATAAGTTCTGATAAAAATAATGAGTCAAGTTCTTTACAGAAAACTAAATCCTATAACGGAATACTTGCTATAGGAGATTCTATCATGCTGGATATTGAACCACGGTTGACAGAAATGTATTCAAACATTACAGTTGATGGTAAAATCGGCAGACAATTAAGTCAAGTAATTGAACCTCCAGCAGCTTATGAAGCTTTTAATGACCCAAATAAAGCTGTAATTATTGAACTTGGCACAAATGGGTATTTTACAGACAAACAGCTTGATAGTTTGCTTAACAATTATTCTAAAGCACATATTTTTTTAGTAAATGTACGCGTGCCAAGGCAATGGGAAAATGAAGTGAATAAAGTAATAGATAAAAAAGCTAAAGAAAACAAAAATATTACTCTAATTGATTGGTATTTCACTTCAATTAATAATCCAGAATATTTTTCATCTGATGGTGTGCATTTGCAGCCTAAAGGGGTTGAAGCGTTAACATCTTTAATAGATCAGGCATTAAAAAATGAAGAATAAAATGTGGAATTATATTTTATTTAACTTAATAGCTTTTTTATATTGCTTACACGTCTATATGTTAGCAAACAGATATGGTACCTATCTGGAAAGTTTATTAAACAAAGAAGAACAATTTTAATTAGAGTATGTATGATTAATCAAAACATTAGAAAAGGAGTTTGTGTTACTCATGGGTAAGAATTGCTTGCAACAAGAAATAGCTGAGTATGTTATTAGATATAAGGAAAATTACTATAGATTAGCATATAGTTATGTAAAGAATGCTGATGATGCTATGGATATTGTCCAAGAATCTATATACAAGGCAATTGCCTCTATAGACTCACTTAAAGAGTCCAGTAGCATTAAGACCTGGTTTTACAGAATTATTGTAAATACATCACTGGATCTACTTAGAAAACAAAAAAAAGTGAGTGTAGTAGAAAATGAGACCATTCTAAGTCTGGACGCAGGAACTTATGATGCGTATGAAAGCTTTGATTTACAAAGGAAATTGGATGATCTGCCGGATGAACTGCAGACGGTAATAAAACTACGATATTTTGAGGATCTAAAGATAGGTGAAATTGCAGAAATTCTTAATGAAAATCTTAATACAGTAAAATCCCGATTATATAAAGCACTTAAAATATTAAAGATTAAAATTATGGAAGACGAGGTGGTTTGATTATGGAAAATATAAATTTGGAGGAACTCAAAAAGGAATATATGGGGGTTTCTATCCCAGATGAATTAGATTTTTTAGTAAAAAAAGCCTTAAAAGATAGTGGGATTTATAAAAAGAAAGGAAATTACACCACTAAAAGATTAGGTATAACAGCAGCTTCTGTAATTTTAGCTATAGGTATAACTACAGTTGGGGTTAATACTAACCAAGCATTAGCAGCTACCTTGTCAAAGGTACCTATATTAGGTAGTATCATAAAGGTGGTAACTTTTAGAGAATATAATATAAATGAAAGCACCTATAAAGCAGAGATAGAGGTACCTTCTGTAAAAGGCTTAGAAAACAATGAAAAATTAGAAAATAGCTTAAATGAAAAATATCTTACAGAAAATAAAAAACTATATGAAGCTTTTGTGTCTAATATGGAAGAACTAAAGAAAAATGGAGGCGGCAATATAGGTATAAAGAGTGGATATGAAGTGAAAACAGATACAGATACTATACTATCAATAGAACGCTATGCTGCAAGTAGTGTAAATACTTATTCGGATTCTAAGTATGATACTATCGATAAGAAGGGACAAATTTTAATAACCTTACCAAGCTTATTTAAAGATGATAGTTATGTGAAAATAATAAGTGATAACATAAAGAAACAAATGATTGAACAAAACAAGGTTGATAGTAGTAAATATTATTGGATAGAAGGTATAGAAAAGAACTCTAATATGTGTATTTTTAAAGAAATCTCTAAAGATCAAAGTTTCTATATTAACTCAGAAAACAAATTAGTAATTTGTTTTGAAAAATATGAAGTTGCCCCAGGAACTATGGGAAGCTTAGAATTTGTAATTCCAACTAATATAATATCTAATGCATTAGTAGGCAATGTGTATATAAAATAAATACTTCATGTTGATAACAATTTTAAAAATGGCTGAGGAAAAATGGAAGCCACATAACTTGAAGGGAAAAGCTAACAGGGAGGAATCCTTGCTAGCTTTTTTGCTTGGAATTTTTTTGGCATTATCCCTACATCTAATCGTAACTAAACACCACACTAAAATCGTATTTTTTATTGTAAAACGATATATTTTCTTATATTTAAATAAAATATATATTGATAAACGATAAAAAATGTGCTAATATATAAATAACAAGGAATATAAAAGAAATATAAAAAACAAGAAATGAGGTGAATGAAATGAACTCAAATATTTATTCCAAACTGTTAAATTTTATTGTACTTTTAGGAATAGTTGTTACATTTATGTTGCTCTTAGCTACTCCACTTATTTTAACAGCATTTTTCAAGGCTAATTTTGTTCAAATAAGCTTTTGTTTAATAATGTCAATTGCTGCTTGTATTTATGTTTGCGCTTTGCCGTATGTTGTAGCATTGTTTAAGTTAAAAAAGATTTGCAGCCTAATTGTAAAAAACAACCCTTTTTCTCTTGATAGCGTTAAGTCATTAAAAATAATAGCGATTTGTGCTTTTAGTGAAATTGTAACATTTACCTGCTGTATCAAATATTTAGAACACACTATTGATTTTTTTAAGAATTTTGTATATGGCGGTCCGATAATTGTTGTTACTTTTCTTTCCATATCCATAGGTGTTCTTTGCCTTGTGCTATCTCGACTATTTGACGCAGCTATCAAAATTAAAGAAGAAAATGAGTTTACCATTTAGAAAGGAAAACTAATATGCCAATTTTAGTTAATATTGATGTAATGATGGCTAAAAGAAAGATTAATTCTACTGAACTTTCAGAAAAAATAGGGATAACTATGGCTAATCTTTCTATTTTAAAAAATAATAAAGCGAAAGCAATTCGGTTTTCTACACTTGAAGCACTGTGTGAAGTCCTTCAATGTCAACCTGGTGATATTCTAGAGTATGTAAATGAAGATGACACAAGATTAAAATAATTTAAAATAATGGGGGAACTTTAAAATGAAGAAAAAATCTATAGTTAAAAAAATATTATTAATAATTTTAGCAGCTATTATATCTTTAGTAGCAATAGTGTTAATTATTGGACCAAGCGACCCAATATGTTTAACACCAGAGGAAGAAGCTGCGCAAACCAAAGAATATAACAATAAATTTAGCAATTTAAATTTATCAGGGTTTGAAGCAAAAAATTTAAATGGTGAAAAAATAAGCTCAGATATTTTTAAAAATAATAAAATCACTATGGTGAATATTTGGTACACTGGCTGTAGTCCTTGTATAGCAGAAATGCCTGATTTGGAAAAGCTTTACAAAAATTTACCTGAAGGTTCAAATATTATAGGAATCTGTACTGACGCTGGTGATGATAAAGATACTTTAGAGCTTGCACAAAAAATTATAAAAAAATCAAATGTAGATTTTAACGTTTTAATTCCTGATGAAGTATTGAAGAAAAAGTTATTGAGTTTAGTTAATATGTACCCTACTACAATATACATAGATAGCAATGGAAATATCGTAGGAGATGTTCATTCTAGTGGTCATGCTGAAGAAGATTATAGAAAAGAGATAATTAAAAGACTTGAGATAATACAAGATAAAAAATAATATAATAAAAATAAGGAGACATTATGAGAAATTTTATTAAAATAAATTTTAAGTTTATTATATTAAGTGTATCTTTATTGTTCATAGGTATTGGAATATTTCGCACAGAGCATCTTACAGTATTGAAAAAAGCAGTTAATATTTGTCTTGAATGCATTGGTGTTGGATAATGAAAAGAAGAATTATACAGATATTCTCTACAATAATATCAAACAGTTATATTAAAGGGTTTGCTGAAGGTACAATTTATAGAGGTAAAACAAAAACTATTTGCGTTCCGGGACTGAATTGTTATTCATGTCCTGGTGCAATAGGCTCTTGCCCAATAGGTTCTTTACAAGCTGTCTTAGGAAGCAATAAATATAACATATCCTTTTATGTATTTGGTATCCTTATTTTATTCAGTACTCTATTTGGCAGACTTATATGTGGATTTTTATGTCCTTTTGGTTTTATTCAAGACATGCTCTATAAAATCAAAACGCCAAAAATCAGAGTGTCACCAAAAATTGACAAACCACTTCGATATCTAAAATATATTATACTTTTAATACCTGTAATTATACTACCTATTGTTTTAACTAATACCTTTGGAATTGCATCACCTTATTTTTGCCAATGGATATGTCCTGTGGGAACTCTTGAGGGTGCTATACCTTTGGTTATTAAAAATCAACAACTTAGAAATATGGTGGGATTTTTATTTAATTGGAAAATGTTCTTATTGTTTTTAACAATTGTTTCATCTATTCTTATTTACAGACCATTTTGCAAATACATATGCCCTCTTGGTGCATTTTACTCCTTATTTAATAAAATTGGGTTTTATAAAATGTCAATAGATAAAACTAAATGCAACAATTGTAAAGTTTGCGAGAAGATATGTAAAATGAATGTTCCTGTAACAAAAAATATTAATCATAGTGAGTGTATACGCTGTGAAGAT
>DAMAVY010000231.1:0-5631 GCA_032077725.1 Clostridium sp.
TATTTTCTTTTCAAATAAATAAAAAAATGATATATAGATCAATCTAATTTTAGATAATTTCATTATTAATATTCTTCATAAGACATTCACCAACGATGTTTACTATTGGAACACATAAATAATATACATAGTATTAAATGATTTGTTATACTTTGGATATAACATCTTAATTTTGATGCGCTTTAATTTTTTTAGGTTATATCACAAAAGAATTATTCATAATTATATAGCAAAAAAATAGAAAGTGACTACAAATCCAACTAGTCACTTTCTAGAATTTTTATTAAATTATTGTCCTTTAAAGATAAATAACAAATATAAACATTAAAACGCCTATAAATATTATTGTTTTTTTACTTAAACCTTTTCTCTCATAAACATCAGTTGGTGTTAGGTCTACCTATTCATTTGATATACAGTGTTTAATTATTGCGCATAAGTTATTTCTATATTTTTCCAATATATTTTGTATTGTCTGCTCAGAGTATTCACCAGAATTATATTCTAATGATATAAGGAGCTTGCTATCTGCAACAATTGCTGTAAAGCTTAGACTATATAAACTATCATTTCTAAGGCCTGATTGGTTACCTGTATATATTCTTGACATTTCAAATAATCCTACTGGCATATCCTGATCAAACTGTCCTAAATAGTCAAACCCAATTTCAGGCTTTAACTTAAAATCCATCCCATTTAGTTTATTTTTATCTGTTAAATATCTTAGTATGCCATATCCTATTCCTTTATTAGGAATATGTCTTAAGTTCTCTTTAACACTTTTTACAGAATACGCTATATCTTGAGGCTTTTTCATGTCCAAAATTACTGGATATTCTGATGTAAACCATCCAACCGTTCTTGATATATCTATTCCTTTTATAATTTGTTCTCTTCCATGTCCTTCTAAATATATTAATATTTTCTCTTGTTTCATCCAATCTTTAATTGTTAGCCCTAAAGCTGTTAGCAGTATATCATTTATTTCAGTATTATACATCATATTAACATTTTTTAATAGATCTTCTGTTTCCTCCTTTGAGAGTGCAATGCCTAATGTCTTCATATTTTCTTTTGTTATTATACTACATTCATAATCCTTTGGTAGCGGATTAATTCGATTGCTTTCCAACTTATTCCAGTAATCTAATTCTTTTAGTGCACTTCTACTTGAAGAATATTCCTTTAATTTTTGTGCCCATTCTTTATATGAAGTAGTCTTGTCTTGAAATAAAATTTCCTCACCATTAATGTGCTGATTATAACCCATGTTGAAATCTTCAAATATAATTCTCCATGACACACCATCTACTACCAAATGATGGATAGCTATTAACATATGATCTCCCTCATCCGTTTTGAACAACCCAATTTTTACCAGAGGGCCTTTGCTTAGGTCTATACTTTCCTGTATTCTATTACATACTTTTATTATCTCTTCTTCGTAATCTTCCTTGTTTCTAAAATCAACTACCTCAAGTTCATATGTTTTTCCATGATTACTTCTATTAAACTGAATTACGTTATTGTCACTTGTTTCGTAAACCATTCTTAAAGCATCATGATGTAAAAGTATTTTTTCAAATACTGCCATAACTATTTTTTCGTCAAATCTTTCCTTCCTATAAAGCATTACCGATTGATTGAAATGATGCTTATCTACAAAATTTCTTTCAAAAAACCATGTCTGAATAGGCGTAAGCACAGTGTTTCCTTCTACTATTGTTTGACTAAAAGATATACAAAGGTTTTCAACATATCTTGAAAGTTCTCTAATACGAGGATTTTTAAATATTTCCCTCATTTCTAATGTATATCCATATCTTTTTAATCTGGAAACTATTTGTATGGCTTTTATGGAATCTCCTCCTAGTTCAAAAAAATTATCATTTATACTTATTCTTTCTACTCCTAGTACCTCTTTCCAAACTAAGCAAAGTTTTTCTTCTACCTCGTTTCTTGGTGCTTCATATTCTATTCCTGTGTTTATAATATTATCTTCTAGCTTTGGTAAAGCATTTCTATTTACCTTTCCGTTTGGCGTTAATGGCATTTTTTCTAATTGTACAAAATATGATGGTATCATATATTCTGGCAACATCTCCCTTAGGCGGTCTCTCAAGTGTAATTCTTTAATTTCTTTTTCACTTACAACATACGCACATATATATTTTCCTTTTTTCTTATTTTCTTTTACTGTAACTACAGATTCCTTTATATTAGGAATACTAAGTAACTTATTTTCTATCTCACCTAATTCAATCCTAAAACCTCTTATTTTTACTTGATTATCTATTCTTCCAAAGAATTCTATGTTTCCATCTGGTAACCATCTACCTAAATCACCTGTCTTATACAATCTAATTTTCTCTTCTTTTCTAAAAGGGTCTTCCATAAAAACTTTACGAGTCTTTTCGACATCATTTAAATATCCTCTTCCTACTCCTACACCTGATACTACTATTTCACCTTTTACTCCAATTGGACAAAGTTTCATATTCTTGTCTATAATATAAATATTTAGATTTTGAATTGGATACCCTACTGGAATATTTTTCGCTTCTGGACATTTATTCATAATATAATGAGTTATATCATCTGAGGCTTCTGTAGGCCCATAAGCATTTACCATTTTAATATTCTTATATAATTCAAACCATCTTTTTATCAAATTAATTTTCAATTCTTCCCCAGTTACTACAACATATTCTAAATTAGCTAAGACTACTTTATTTTCTTCTAAATAATCTAGCAAAATATCTAAAAATGAAGGCACTACCTCTAAAATACTTACTTCATCTTTTACAATCCTCTGAATCATTTCTTCTGGATTATTAACTATTTCATTTGAGTAAATTACAGTTTTCCCTCCACAAATAACAGCTGCAAAAAATTGCCATACTGATATATCAAAACACTGAGAAGCATTTTGTACTATAACACTCTCCTCTGTAATTTTAAGTTCATTAATTTTAGCATACATATGATTAGTCATGCCCATATGCTCTACCATCGCTCCCTTAGGGTTACCTGTAGAACCAGATGTATAGATTATATAAGCTAAATTTGAAGGATCTATATTTAAATCTAAATTCCTTTCTTCTTCTTTGTTTATGTCGCATTTGTGTAAATCCATTTTAATAATTATTCCTTCAAAATCTTTTTCAAGTTTTTCATCTACATACTCAGATTTTGTTATTAATATTCCTATCCCTGAGTCTTTTAAAATACATGTAATTCTTTCTATTGGTGCATTCACATCTATTGGAATATATGCTCCCCCAGCTTTCCAAATTCCTAATATGCACTCTACCATTAACGGTGACCTTTCAAGCATTATGCCTACAAGGGGCTTATTATTAATGTTATTTTTATTTAAAAATCTACCTATTTTATTGGAATTGTTATTCAATTCACTATAAGTAACTTTTTCATTATTATATTCTAATGCTATATTATGGGGTGTTTTTTTTACTTGATCTTCAAATAACTCTTGTATTGTCTTATCATTTGGATAATCTACTTTTGTATTATTAAACTTATATAATATTTTTCCCTTTTCTACATCATCTAATATATCTATTTCATTTAACTTAATTTTAATATCTGCCGTTACTGCTTTAAGAATGTTTATAAAATGCTCTATCATTCTTTCTATTGTTTTTCTCTTATATAGCTTTGTACTATATTGAACATATATCATTATATTTTCTTCCATTTCGCTTGCTGAAAATTCTAAATCAAATTTAGCTATCTTATTTTCCTGGTTATAGCCTTTAAATATTAATTCCTTTAGTTCAACGTAATCAGAATCAAAATTTTGCATTGTAAACATTACATCAAATAATGGATTTCTACTTATATCTCTAGCTATACTTAACTTGTCTACTAACTCATCAAATTGATAGACTTGATTTGAATACGCCTCTAACGCATTTTCTTTTACTTCCTTAAGAAATTTTTCATATGTCATGTTCCCATCCGGGTAATTTCTCATAGCAAGGGTATTTACAAACACTCCTATAAGCTTCTGAAGATCAGCATGTGATCTTCCTTCTATTGGGCTTCCTACTATTATATCTTCCTGCCCACTATATTTTGAAAGTAGTATATTTATCCCTGATAAAAGCACCATGTACATTGTACTTTGCGTTTCTTTTGATATTATATTTAGGACTTTTGTAAGTTCCTTATCCAATTTAAAACTTATACTATCTCCTTCAAAGCTCTGCATCAGAGGCCTTTTAAAGTCTGTTGGCATGTTAAGCACTGGTATTTCATCCGAAAATCTATTTATCCAATATTGTTTTTGTTTTTTCAATCCTTCTGATTTTAGGAAGTTATTTTGCCATTCTGAATAGTCCTTATATTGCAGTTTTAAAGGTTCTAGGTTTTGTCCATTATATAATGTTGTAAACTCTTTTATTAATATACTCATAGATACACCATCTGATATTATATGGTGCATATCAAACATTAATATATGCTTATGTTCCTCGAGTTTTATAACCCCTACTCTTAATAACGGTGCCTTGTTTAAATCAAATATTCTTACAAAATCTTTTACTATATTGTCTACATCTTTATCTAAATCTTTTATACATTTTACTTGAAAATGTTCTATTTTAAAATTTACACTTTCATTTACTCTTTGCACTATTTGATCTTCTATTGCTTCAAAACATGTTCTTAAAGTTTCGTGTCTTCTTATTAATTGAGCAAATGATTTTTCTACTCTTTCTACGTTAAGGTTCCCTTCCACAACCATTACTCTAGGCATATTATATCCTGTACTTTTTAGATCAAATTGCTGAAGCAAATACATTCTCTTTTGTGCTGAAGATGCTTCATAGTAATCCTTCTCTCCTACTTTTTTAATAGCTACATATATATTTTTATCTGCCTTTTCTATATATTCTGCCGTTTTTCTTATGCACGGTGATTTAAAAAATTCTACTAGCGGCATCTCAACGTTAAATTCTTTATGCATTTCACCCATAAATCTAGCAGCTTTTAAAGAATGACCTCCAAGTTCAAAAAAGTTATCCTCTACACCTATGTTTTCTCTTTTAAGAATACTAGCCCACATATGTACTAATTTTTCTTCCATTTCATTCTTAGGTGCAACATATTCTGTTTCTAAATCCATAAAACTCTCTAATGTTATTAATTTTTTCCTATCTATTTTTCCACTTGTTGTTAATGGCATTTTATCTACTTGAACAAAATATGATGGAACCATATTTTCAGGTAAATATTTTAGTAAAAACTGCCTTAATTCATTCACTTCTAACTTATCATTAGAAACTATATATGCACATAAATATTTAGTGTCCTCATCTTCCTTTGCCATAACTATTGTTTCCCTAATAGAACTATGTTGAAGAAGAATATTTTCAATTTCCCCTAGCTCTATTCTCATACCTCTAATTTTCACTTGATTATCAGCTCTTCCTACCACTTCAACATTCCCATCAAAAAACATTCTTCCAAGATCGCCAGTTTTATATATAATATCGTTAGGATTCTCTGTAAATGGATTCTTTAAAAATACTTTTTTAGTTAATTCCTTATTATTACAATACCCTGAAGTTATAAAAAGGAATTAACTAAAAAAGTATTTTTAAAGAA
>DAMAVY010000232.1:0-5568 GCA_032077725.1 Clostridium sp.
CCAGTAGATTTCGATGTGATTACACTTCCAGAAGCAGATTACTTGATGTTTCAAGGAGAGCAGTTCTTAGAAGAGGATTATTGCCAGGCAATTGATCAAGTACAGGAATCTATGAATAAGTATCATCCAGAAACAATTGGATACAAATGGGATACAACAAACCCAAGAATTCAGTTAGAACCCATTGGAAAACGTGGATATATTGAAATGCTTGCAGTGAAAAAATAAGATCATAATTAATATTGCCATTGGAATGGTCTAGGGATTTGAAAAATTAAATCACCTTTAAGAAAAGACTAAAAGCATCTCATTGAGATGCTTTTTTATTCCATATTTTATATGTAACAATAATATATTTTAAAATTAGTGTTACATATAAGGTTTTAAATAAATTTATATTTTTGTGGAGCTTTAGTGCCGGAAATTACACCTTATGCTTTGATTGCCCAACGCAATTTAGCAGAATGTGCACGACTATTGGCATGGCATTCTTCTGCTGATGCACGAATAGGTTCGGGTGCTATTTCACTATAAATTCCCTCACGAAGAAAGTATTTAAAAGATTTTTTAACCCGACGATCTTCTCCTGAATGAAATGTAAGTATGGCAACTCGCCCACCCTTAGCAAGGACAGTGGGAAGCTTTTCTAAGAATTCATCTAACACTTCAAACTCTTTGTTGACATCAATTCTCAAAGCTTGAAATGAGCGTTGACAGGATTTCTTAATATCATCTTCTTTTATTTTTGGAACGTATTGCAGAGCATCCTTGATGATATATCGGAGTTGTGTTGTTGTGGTTATGTCATTTCCTTTTTTAATGCTAGAAAGAATTGCACGAGCAATTACTGTAGCATGAGGTTCGTCAGCATTTTCTATTAACATATCTTCTATTTCAAATAGTGTCATTTCTTTTAAAAGGTCTGCTGCAGATTTGCCTACTTTTGGGTTAAGCCTTAAGTCTAATGGACCTTCAAATTTAAAGGTAAACCCTCTTTCAGGATTGTCTATTTGCATAGAGGAAACACCTAAATCTGCTAGTATAAAGTCAAATGGTTCTGATTCAGAAGTGACTTTATCTATTTGGGAAAAGTTCATTTGCTTGATATCTAAAATTTCAGAGCCATAACCTAAATGTTCTAAACGCTCCTTGGTACGTGGTAATTCAAGAGGATCTACATCAATTGCATACAAGCGCCCCTTTGAATCCATACATTTAAGCATCTCCAAAGTATGGCCACCATAACCTAGTGTTGCATCTAATCCTGTTTGTCCTGGCATAATTTGTAGGAATTCTAATATTTCCTTAACACAAATTGAAATATGCATGCCTGCAGGAGTGTTGCCCTTCTGAATAATCTTTTCTACATCATCCGCATATTTATCTGGTTGTAGTTCCTTGTATTTTTCTTTGAAATTCTTCGGATGAGTGCCTTTATATCGAGCACGTCGCTGATGTTTGGGCTCTTTTTCATCCAATGTTTGATCTAGGCTCATACTCTTACCTCTTTTTTTATATATTTTTGTACTTTAATTACAAATTAAATCATAACAGATAGATTTTACTAAAGCAATATCAACTTAACCTTTCAATAATTCACTCCACAGCTGGCTTAACATTATCTCTGGATATGGCAAGATTCATACGGATCAATGTAGCAGATTTTATCATTTTTAGATATCCAAAGTAAAAATATATTTATCCATAGATTTTTGAAAGAAAATTCATGGATTTGATATACTTACTTGGATATCTATTTTATTTTTCTCAGCAAACTCTCAGCTTATCTTAAGGTTGATTTAAGATTTCATTGTTACAATTTAACTAGTGGATAAATTAATTTTTTTTTAATAGGAGAGTGATTTTATTATAGGTACACTAACCATGGAATTATTAATAATTTCTATTATAGTAGGTATATTGATGGTGATGGATTATCAACGGGAATATATATTCTTGGAGTGGAAAGGTCTATGGAAATAATGGAATCTATAAGTGACGTTGAAGGAATATTTATAACTGAAGATAAAAAAGTATATAAGACCTCTGGAATTAAAGATATTTTTACATTAACAGATGAGGAATTCACAGAAGAATAGTTTTATAAGGAGTGATAAATTTGACTAAAAAAATAAAAATAATACAACTTTCAAGGCACATTATACAATTAATTTTATTTATACTGCTACCTGGTCTTTATACAATGACCTTTAGTGAATTTAAGGTAGTTTATAAAATGATTATTAGTGGAAATTTTAACTTTATTCAGGCTTTTCCAAGCTTAATGGAGTTTGTAATAGTGATGTTTCTCACAATATTAATGGGAAGATGGTTCTGCGGGTGGTTATGTGCCTTTGGAACATATAATGATTTTATTTATCTATTATCTAGAAAAGTATTTAAAGTAAAGTTTAGAGTAGATGAAAAGGTTGATGCTGTATTAAAATATGTAAAATATTTAGTATTATTATTCATATTAATTGTTGGGGTTTCAATGGGAAGCAATATTTTAGAAGGTACAAGTCCTTGGGATGCCTTCGCACAAATAACGAATTTTTCTAATGTTTATTCTACATTATTTATTGGTTTTATTCTTTTAGCTTTGATTACCATAGGTGCATTCTTTATTGAAAGATTTTTTTGTAGATATTTATGCCCCTTAGGAGCTGTATTTTCTATATTTTCGAAAATAGGAATAGTAAAAATTAATAAGCCTAGTGATAAATGTGGCAAATGTAGAGCATGTACTAATAATTGTTCAATGGGGATAGATCTTTATAAAGTTAATAAGGTTAAAGGTGGAGATTGCATTAACTGTTTAAAATGTGTGGAAGTATGTCCTAGAAAAAATGCTAATGTGAATATATTTGGTGAAGACTTAGATGCAAAATTAGCTAGTTCAGTTGCTATGGCTACATTTGTAGGTGCTTATGGGATTACAAATGCAGGAAGTACAATTATAAATAATTCAAATCTACTTTCAAATAATAGTATAGCTTCAAGTAATGCGGTTAATTCAAACGCTAGTAGTGAACAAGCTAATAGTAATAATTCTATTGGAAACATCACTGATAAAGAGGGAATTGATGGGTCAGATTCAGTAATAAATGAAGAAAACTCAAATTCAGTTTCAAAAACAGAAGAAGAAGGGACAAGTTTTGATTCAAATGTAAATGAAGGAAGTAAAAATTCTGAGTCAATAACTAATAGTGCAGTTAGCTACAAGGATGGAACATATACAGGAAGTGGAAGAGGATTTAAAGGAGGTACCACTGAAGTTTCTGTTACTGTTACTAATGGGAAAATATCTGATATAGAAATTTTATCCCATGGAGATACTCCTAGGTATTTTCAAAGAGTGTCAGGAACTATAACAGATGATATTATTTCAAAGCAGTCAACTTCAGTTGATACCGTTTCAGGTGCTACCTATAGCTGCAAAGGAATAATAAGCGCAGTGGAAGATGCTTTAAGTGAAGCTAAGTAAACTTACTGTTAGAATGTTAAAATGTAAAAAGATAAAAAGATAAAAAGATAAAAAGATAAAAAGTTAATAATGATAAAATCATAACATTTTAAAAAGTTTGGCTAGGTTAATGAATAGTGTTGATAATATAGTATATAATAATGGAACTCTTTAAAAGTAGTTCCATTATTACATAATTTAAGAATATTATGAATTAAGCACCAATAACAGAATCAAAGTGTGTTTCTTCTCCATTCTTGAATACCCTAATATACTTAGTGTCCTTATCTTTTGTAATTTTATATATTAATCTCTGTTCAGGATATTTACCATATGGCTAAATTTTCAACTCTTCATTAAAATAAATCATAATTGAGTTTCCTTTATTTTCGATTTTTACATCTGAAAAATATGGTGCTTCGTTCTTTAAACTCATATGACTACCATCTAAAATTAAATAGGTCATATTATCTTCTCCTGTATTAAATAAGTAAACTCCACTTTCTTTGATAGGTTCACTTACTTTATCATTAATCTTTTTATAAACACTTGTATTCACATCTAATTTTTTTGTAATAAAAATACCATTCTTGGCATTATTCATTTTTATAAAGAATCCAGTAGCAATTAAGATAATAAATACAGTTATAGAGGCAAATAAATAATTTTTTTTCTTATTCGTTATCAATAAAACCACTCCTCTTGTAACATTTAAATATAATTTAATGATTTATTTTAAATCTTTTATTTCGTAATAATCTACAATTATCTATTTGTTTAATTATATACCGCATAACCACAAATATTCAAATATTTAGAATAACTACATATAAATTGCTTCTCTAAATCTAAAGTCCTTTAATTTTGTGTCAGAATCACATGTATGAGATTATATTAATAAATTTTTACTTTTAACGGTATCTTTCTCTGTATTAAAGACTTCTAACCATTTAAACCAATACATATAATTAGCAAGATATTTAGTTGCAACACCGTTAAAATTATCCATCCATTTCTTTAGTTTGATATGAAATGCGTTAATCTTCTTTGGCTACCTTTAACACCACTCTTATGTGCTTTACGAGGCATAGTAAAGGTTGGGCTTTTTTTATGATTTTCTTTAAATGATTCTCTAAAGAAAGCCTCGTCAACTTCGACAACTCCACCAATGCTACCAACTCCCATATATGTTCTAATAGCGTCTATAATTTTGTGCCTCCAATAAAATGTTAAAATAATAAATTTATAAAATGTTAAAATTTTAAAGTTTTAACTAGGGAAAATTATAACTAGGTAAAATTCTATATAAATGTACATTTTTTAAAAATTGTTTCACTAAATCATAGTAAATAATATTTACAATGAAACTCAATGAAGGTATGTTATAAGTAGATGAGATTATGAAAAGGGTGTTGAGTTTATAAATTAAATATTAGAAAATACATATGAAATTGGGAGGCAAGATAGGATGTTTGATAAAAATTATAAAATAACAGATAAAACAGTTTGGCAGGGAAGAACTGATAGTGAAAACAATTATGATGCTTTTAGATGGCATCAATGTGTAAAGATAATTGATTTAAAAAGAAATGATTTAGCTTCCTACACAGGGAAACTAGGATTTGCTTTTATTGGCTTTTGTTGTGATGAAGGCATAAGGATTAATAGCGGTAGGATAGGAGCAGCAATGGGCCCGAAAAGTATAAGAAAGGCATTATCTAGCTTACCATGTAATTTTTCACAAGAAGTAAAACTTTTTGATGTAGGAGATATATTGTGTGAAGACTGTACTCTTAAAGAAAGCCAAGATCTTCTATCAAAAGCAGTGAAAAAGGTTTTAAGCTTAAATTTATTCCCTATAGTTTTGGGCGGTGGCCATGAAATTGCATTTGGAAATTATATGGGTATATTAAATTACTTGTCACAAAAAACTCAAGAACCTAATATCGGAATAGTAAATTTTGATGCTCATTTTGATTTAAGACCTTATACAGAAGGAAACAGTTCCGGAACAATGTTTAGACAAATAGCAGATGTTTGTAGCGATAGAAACCTTGAATATTCTTATCTGTGCATTGGAGTTCAAAAGCACAGTAACACTA
>DAMAVY010000233.1:0-5561 GCA_032077725.1 Clostridium sp.
TTATGGTTAGCACTCAATGATGTCGAGTGCTAATAAGCTAAATAAAATAATTAATATTATATAAATAATTTACAATAGGAGGGTTTTTTATGAATATTAGACCACTAGGTGATAGAGTTGTAATTAAAAGACTAGAATCTGAACAAGTAACTAAAGGAGGAATAGTTTTAACAGGTGCTTCAAAAGAAAAGCCACAAGAAGCTGAAGTTGTAGCTGTTGGACCAGGAACTTATTCCCATGGACAAGAAATCAAGATGGAAGTTAAGGTAGGGGATAAAGTATTATTCTCTAAATATGCTGGAACAGAAGTTAAATTAGATGGCGAAGAATATGTAATTGTGAAGCAAGAAGAGATATTAGCAATAGTTGGATAAGATATTTCTATAGATATCACAATAATTTAAATAAAAAAGTAAATTCATATATCATAGGAGGTAATTGAATATGGCTAAAAGTATTTTATTTGGAGAAGAATCAAGAAGAGCTATGCAAAGAGGCGTAGATGTACTTGCAGATACAGTTAAGGTGACCTTAGGACCAAAGGGAAGAAACGTTATATTAGATAAAAAATTCGGATCACCACTTATAACAAATGATGGTGTTACAATAGCTAGGGAAATAGAGCTTGAAGATGCTTATGAGAATATGGGAGCTCAACTTGTAAAAGAAGTTGCAAACAAAACAAATGATGTTGCTGGAGATGGAACTACTACTGCTACTGTGCTTGCTCAAGCTATTATAAGAGAAGGTCTTAAGAATGTAACAGCTGGTTCAAACCCAATGTTACTTAGAAGTGGTATAAGAATAGCTGTAGATACAGCTGTAGAAGAAATAAAAAAATATTCTAAACCTGTAAATGGAAAAGAAGATATTGCAAGAGTTGCAGCTATATCAGCAGCAGACGAGGAAGTTGGAGCATTAATAGCTACAGCTATGGACAAAGTTGGTAACGAAGGTGTTATTACTGTAGAAGAATCAAAATCTATGGGTACAGAACTTGAAGTAGTTGAAGGAATGCAATTCGATAGAGGATATTTAAGTGCTTACATGGTAACTGATACAAATAAAATGGAAGCAGTTCTTGATAATCCATATATTTTAATTACTGACAAAAAAATATCTAACATACAAGAAATATTACCAATCCTTGAGCAAATTGTTCAACAAGGCAAGAAACTTTTAATCTTAGCTGAAGATATCGAAGGAGAAGCTATAGCTACATTAGTAGTAAACAAATTAAGAGGAACATTTACATGTGTTGCTGTTAAAGCTCCAGGCTTTGGTGATAGAAGAAAAGAAATGCTTCAAGATATAGCAATTTTAACTGGTGGTACAGTAATTTCTGAAGAATTAGGACATGATCTTAAAGAAGCAACTTTAGATATGCTTGGAAAAGCTGACAGTGTTAAAATTACTAAAGAAAATACAGTTATAGTTAATGGAAAAGGCTTAAAAGAAGATATTGTATCTAGAGTAAATCAAATTAGAAAACAAATGGAAGATACAACTTCTGAGTTTGATAAAGAAAAATTAAATGAGAGACTTGCAAAACTTGCAGGTGGAGTAGCTGTAGTTAAAGTTGGAGCTGCTACTGAAACAGAATTAAAAGAGAAAAAATTAAGAATGGAAGATGCTCTTGCTGCTACAAAAGCTGCTGTTGAAGAAGGAATAGTTGCTGGTGGTGGTACTGCATATATTAATGCTATAGAAGCAGTTTCTAAATTAACTTCTGAGGTTCCAGAAATTCAAGTTGGAATTAACATTATAAAAAGAGCACTAGAAGAACCACTAAGACAAATAGCTACAAATGCTGGTGCAGAAGCTTCAGTAGTAGTTGAAAAAGTAAGAGCTTCAGCCGCTGAAATGGGATATGATGCACTTAAAGATCAATACGTTGATATGGTTAAAGCAGGAATTGTAGACCCAACTAAGGTTACAAGAAGCGCACTTCAAAATGCAGCATCTGTTGCAGGAACATTCTTAACAACAGAAGCAGCTGTAGTTGATATTCCAGAGAAAAACCCAGCACCAATGGGCGGAGCTCCTGGAATGGGTATGGACGGAATGTACTAAAATCTAAAGTAAAACTTTTCAGCTAAAGTTTTATAATGATTAGATAATAGATAAAGTTAAGAATCAAGGCTTTCATGAAGGTTCATGAAAGCCTTGATTTTTTTCTTTGAGGATAAAATTACCAAAAATTGTATATATTTAAACTAAAGTCTTAAAAAAATAATTTTATATTTTAGAAGATTGAAATAATTGGTAAAATAAAGGGAAATTAGCTAAAACAAAGGGAAAAAAACCATAAGATTTATATAGCAAAATGTAATATGCTGTGATATTATTAGATTATAAAGAATGAGAATTATTATCTATAATAAATAACCTCATATCGACATAGAAACTATGACGCAATTTTCGTATTTGGGTACTTGAATTTTGCTGAGTTAATAGTACAACCGGCTAAATTTTTTAATTTAGTCTTTTTTTATATATAAATATAGTTAAAATACAGGAATAGCGTGGATATACTTAACTAAGAAGTGAAGAGGTATAGTGAATTATGAGTTTTATAGTATTTTTATATGGAATAGTAATAGGTAGCTTTTTAAATGTATGTATTTATAGAATTCCAAATAATATATCGTTGATTAAGCCTCCATCTCATTGTGGTAGTTGTAACACTAGACTTAGATGGAAGGATTTATTTCCTATAATAAGTTATTTGTTTTTAAAAGGAAAATGTAGATATTGTGGTAGTGAAATTTCTATTAGATATCCTCTAGTAGAGGGGCTCACAGGTATATTACTAGTGGGTATTTATTTAAGGTATGGCCTTACATTAAGCTTTTATAAATACTCTTTTTTAACTTTATTTTTAATAGTAATAGCCCTAATTGATTATGATACTACAGATGTATACTCTAGTACAGTTTATAGTGGTATAGGAGTAGGAATAGTATTTATTGTAATAGAAAAACTAATGTACTCTCACAGCATAAGTTATTATTTAATAGGTGCACTTATAGGACTTGTAGTAATAGGAGGCATTTATTTATTAACGGGAGGCATGGGAGCTGGAGATGTTGAAATAGCGGTTTTATGTGGCATCTTTCTAGGCTGGAAGCTTCAGATATACTTTATATTAATATCCTTTATTATAGGGGGAGCCATTGGGGTTTCTTTGATATTATTTAAGAAAAAGAAGAGGGATGAATATATTCCACTAGGACCAAGCCTTGCAATAGGAGCATATATAGTACTTATTATTGGACAAGAATATATTAGGAATTTTATTTAGAATTTAATAATTATAATAGATGAAAAGTGAGGTGATATGAAATGGCTAGAAATACGGTGAGATTAGGGGACCTGTTAGTTAAAGCAGGTAAAATCTCCAGATCTCAATTATCAGAAGCCTTAGCAATGCAAAAGGTAAAAAGAAGAAAAGTTGGCGAGATACTTGTTGAAGAAGGACTTGTAACTGAAGATATTATTATAGAGGTTCTTAAAGAACAGTTAGGAATTGAAAAGGTGAGCTTAAGTAGTATTGACGTGGATATCAATGCGGTAAGGCTTGTAAATGAAGGCTTATGCAAGAAGTATGAGCTATTTCCATTTTCTACTGCTGATGGAATCATAAAAGTAGCTATTTCTGACCCTTTAAACATATTTGCCATGGATGATGTAGCTATAACTACAGGACTTAGAGTTGAGCCATATATATCTACAAAGAATGATATAAAAACAGCTACTGAACGTTATTATTCAGGTAGAGACGTGGAAAATGCAGTAGAGGAAATTACTAGAGCTAGAGGTATTGTAAGTAATAAAGCTCCAGATACGGAAAAAATGGATGAGGTTAAGAATGCTCCAACAGTAAAACTAGTAGAATCATTATTAAAAAATGCAGTAGAGCAAAGGGCATCAGATATTCATATAGAACCTTATGAAAAATTTATAAGAGTAAGATTTAGAATAGATGGTCAATTAAAGGAAATATCGACCTTAAATATTGATGTATTACCGGCTATAGTGGCTAGAATAAAGATTCTATCTAATCTTAATATATCTGAAAAACGAATTCCTCAAGATGGAAGAATAGTTACTTCAATTAATGATAAAAATGTGGACATGCGTGTTTCTATTATACCTCTTATAACTGGAGAAAAGGTAGTTATAAGAATACTTGACAGAAGTAACTACAAAATTGGTAAAGAACATTTAGGAATGTCTAAGGATGACCTGGATAAAATAGAAAAAATTATTTCTGCTCCTTATGGAATAATATTAGTAACAGGTCCTACTGGAAGCGGTAAATCTACTACTTTATATACAGTGTTAAAAGAGTTAAATGAAGTAAATAAGAATATTGTTACAATCGAAGAACCAGTGGAATATTCCATGGATGGTATAAATCAAATTAACGTAAATAATAAGGTTGGACTTACTTTTGCAGCAGGACTTCGCTCAATATTAAGACAAGACCCAGATGTAGTAATGGTTGGAGAAATTAGAGATGCGGAAACAGCAGAAATTGCAATAAGAGCTGCTATCACAGGTCACTTAGTTCTTAGCACCTTACATACAAATGATGCCCCTTCTACAGTAATAAGACTTATTGATATGGGAATAGAACCTTTCTTAGTTGCAACTGCAATAAAAGGTGTAATTGCTCAAAGACTAGTAAGAAGAGTATGTCCAAGCTGTAGAGAAGCTTATGAAGCAGATGAAACTGAGAAGAAGATACTTAATAAAAGTAAAGAGGAAAAGGTTATACTTCATAAGGGTTCAGGCTGTGCAAGGTGTAGTTACACCGGATACAGTGGTAGATTAGGTGTTTATGAAATAATGAACATTGATAGAGGTATAAAGGACTTAATAATAAAGTCCAACAATACTGATGAAATAAAGGATAAAGCAATTAAAAGTGGGATGAAAACTATAGCAGAAAGTTGTAGAGAATTAGTTATCAGTGGTGAAACTACCATTGATGAAATGATGAAAATAATTTTTATGGATAGCATTTAGAGGAAGGAGAGGGTAGCTATGGCAAAGTATAATTATAAAGCTATAAACTCTAAGGGCGAAGTAATAAAGGGAGTTCATGAAGGCAAAAACCAGGATGAGGTTTTAAATTTAATGATAGCTAATGGATATTCTCCTCTATTTATTGAAGAAATTATAGGGAGCAAAGAAATTATCTTTGGAAAAGGTAAGAAAATTAGTTCTAAGGATATTTCAATATTTTGTAGACAACTTACCACTATGATAGAGGCTGGGGTTTCTATAACTAATGCTGTAAGTTTACTGGCAGAGCAAATCCCAAATAAGAAATTAAAAAACATATTAGGAAAAGTAGATGAAGATATAAGAAAAGGTGAAGACTTATCTTCATCTATGAAAAAGAATAGTGATGATTTTCCTAAACTTTTAGTTAGCATGATTCAGGTAGGAGAGCAAAGTGGTACTCTGGATTCTGTTATGAATAGTATGGCAGATTATTATGAAAAAGAAACAAAACTAAATGGTAAGCTAAAAAATGCACTGATTTATCC
>DAMAVY010000234.1:0-5488 GCA_032077725.1 Clostridium sp.
ATTCAATTCTAAAACTAAATAAGATATAGAAAAAAGTGTTAAATATTTCAATAAAAAAATCTTGTTAACCTAACCATTAGGGTAACAAGATTTTTTTTAATTAAGTAATATTATTGGATTTATTTAATAATAAATAGGACTACTATGGAAATCATAGTAGTCCTATTTAAATAGTGTAAAAGCATTAATACATTAGTATTAGAAAGTTAATGTCCACCACCGGTTCCGCCACCAGTGCCGCCAGTACCGCCATTGCCACCAGTACCGTCAGTGCCGTCAGTGCCACCAGTACCATCAGTACCGCCATTGCCACCTGTGTTACCATTGTCACCAGTACCACCAGTACCACCTTCATTTGGATCTTTAGGTTTAGGTTTAGGTTTCTCTTCTTCCTTATAAACCGTTGGATCCTTATCCACAGGAGCTAAATATTTATTGTCAGCTAGATTCCCAGTATATATTTTAGAATCACGAGTTATAAATACAACTTTTTGTATTTTATCTTTTGGCGTTTTATCTGATGGTAAATAGTACTTGCCATCAGCGGCTTTTACAACTTCAAGTTCAACGTGAATATTATCTAGTGTAGTTGGTTGAGTACCACTAATAAATATTTCTGAGTATATTCTATTTCCTCTTTGATCTTTTTTAGTAAGCTCCGTTGGAAGAGTTCCAGAATCCTTAGAAATATATGCACTAGTTAATCCACTTGGTGCTTTAATGGATTTGTAATCTAAACCTTCATGAGCTACAGCCATGATTTTTCCCCAGAGACCAGCAGGAACACTACTACTTTGAAAAGGTAATGGTTTATTATTATCCTTACCTAACCACACTGCTCCAGAATAATAAGGAGTAAGTCCGGTGAAGTATAGATTCTTAAATTCTTCTGAGGTACCAGTTTTACCTCTAACTTCCATATTACCGAACTTAGCTTGAGGACCTGTGTTGTTTACAGAACCTTCCAGCATATTGTAAACAATATAAGCTGTTTGAGGAGAGATAACTTGAGTAGACTCAACCTTCGGTTCTAGCAGAACTTTTCCATCTTTATCAGTAACCTTAGTATATATTCTAGAAGTGGTGGTGTTCCCTTGATTTCCAAAGGCACCAAAGGCTCTAGACATTTCATAAGGTGTAGTTCCATCTATTTCTCCTAAAGATAAGGCTGAAATACTTGTCTTATCGCTATCAGATATGCTTAAACCAAATTTCTCACCAAAGGATGCAGAAGTATCAAGTCCTAGCCTATCAACTATAGATACGGCTACAGTATTTATTGACTTGGCTATAGCTTCTCGTATTGTTACATATCCATCATATTTACCATTCCAGTTCTCTGGAGTATAAGGACTACCATCAGCTTCTGGATGTTTGGAACCTATAGAAGCTGGTAATGGTCCATCTACAAATACTGAACCAGCCGTGAGAGTTTTACTTTCAATAGCAGGAGCATAAACGGTAAGTGGCTTTATACTAGAACCTGGTGAACGTGGGAAACCTTGTTTGTCATTTCCAATGGATATAGCTCTATTGTAAGACATTGGTGGTTGATCTCCAATTCCACCTATTATAACTTTTACTTCACCATTAATATAATCGTTTATTACTGCAGAGGCTTGAACTCCAGCAGTATTATCTGCATCTATTAGCCCAGCATTAAGAAGATAGTTGTTCATGATTTCTTGTACAGAATCCTGTAACTTTTTATCCATGGTTGTGTAAATTCTTAAACCACCAGAGGCTATTTTCTCATAGGCCTCAGTTTCTGTATAGCCATAGGTTGTCATTAAATCTTGTGCAACTTGCTTTATTACAGGTCGTGAGAACCATTCATAATTCATTTTGTCTGCTGCTTGAGTTGAGAAGTTAAATAAAAGGGGTTCTGCCAGAGCGGTATCGTATTCCTCTTGAGTAATTTTACCTAGCTCTAACATCTTTTCAAGAACAAGTTTGGTCCTTGGAGAATTAAAAGCCTCTCCTTTTTCAAAAGCTTCGTAAGCATTATTATATGAGATTGCAGGATTCTGAGCACAACTAGCTAAAAAAGCACATTGTTTTAAAGTTA
Organism: Clostridium sp.; assembly: GCA_032077725.1. Classification (GTDB taxonomy): domain Bacteria; phylum Bacillota; class Clostridia; order Clostridiales; family Clostridiaceae; genus Clostridium_J. Next base: position 2,069 of record DAMAVY010000234.1, read on the forward strand.
GTTCTTCACTTACAGATTTATTAAAGTACATAGTAGAAGCAGCTTCAATTCCATGAGCATTTCCACCTAAAAATATGGTGTTCATATATTCACCTAAAATTTGTTCTTTAGATAGGAGCTTTTCTACTTTTAAGGCTAGATACGCTTCTTGGACCTTTCTTTCTATGTTCAATCTATCACCAATAGATTCATTAAGAAAATATTTATATTTAATTAATTGTTGAGTAATAGTTGAAGCACCTTGAATTTCATCATTAGATAGATGCAGAATTATCTTTGCATCTTGAATAACTGCACCACCAAGCCTCTTTATATCTATACCATTATGTTCAGTAAATCTTTGGTCTTCAATACTAATAAAGGCCTTTTGAAGATTTTTAGGTACAGTTGAGATATCAATTGATATTCTCTTTTCGGGGCTTTTATATTCATCCATTGCTTCACCTTGATTGGCATATAATAAGGTTGTCTCTCCATTTGATAAAAACGTATCAAGATCCAGTTCTGGTGCAGTTTTTATCATACCAGATACAATACCAAAACCACCTGCCAAACAGGTTATAATTAGTAGCAATAAAACTATATATATAATTTTCAATACTTTACGCTTTTTTTTCTTAGGCCTTTTTTTTATAACTTCCTTTTTTTTGTTTTCTCCCATACTTTCCTCCTTAAGATGAAATATAATTTCGATACCATATTATAACGTATATATGAGTATAAATACAATATAGTATTCTTCATTTGGGTTTATACACATATATATTAATGTTAAGTAAGTTTATGCAAGGGCAAATACATTTATTAACATTATACCACAATTGTAAAGGAGTAATACCATGAAATTATCAAGAAGAATAAAATTTGTAGTAATTATTTTTTTGTTTATTAGCGCTATTATAACATTTTTATATACATTAGATAAAATTATTATGCCTACAGTAAAAGTATCTTGTGATGCAGAGGTGAGGTCAGAAGTAACTGATATAATAAATAAAACTATTTTTGAGGAATATTCCAATAATTTCAATTATGAAGATGTAGTTAAATTTGAAAAAGATTCTGAAGGAAACATTATTATGATGAGAGCAGATACATTGAAGCTTAGTGAAATTGCATCAAAAACTGTTTTAAAGGCACAAGAAGAGTTAAAGGGAATTGAAGATATCATTATAAAAATTCCCATCGGGTATATGACAAAAAATAATTTGCTTGCAAACTATGGTCCTAAGGTTAAAGTAAAGCTACATCCATTAGGGTCTATTACATCTAGGTATATATCAGAATTTGAATCAGCAGGAATAAATCAAACTAGACATAAAATTTATATAGAAACTACTACAAAAGTAAATATTGTAATGGCAACTGACTCCACTGAACTTGAAATCGTTAATCAAATCCCAATTGTGGAAACTATAATAGTAGGAAAGGTTCCTAATACTGCAGTGCAATTGGACTTGAATGGAAATTAGTTCTACTAGGCAAATCATAGATTTGGATATCACTTAACTTCAGCTTATCCAATGTAAAATTTGAGGTTCACTTAAATGAAAATACTCCACAAAATCATTTTTGTGGAGTATTTTCATTAATATTACGTATCAAAGAATCATTTGTATATCCAATAACACATAAATCTATAAAATAAATTTATAGGAAAATGCTATTTATTTTCCCAATTAAATATATAAGGAATATTTCTATATAAATCACCATAATTTAATCCATATCCTACTACAAATAAATCAGGAATCTCAAAACAGAAATAATCTGGAGAAATTTCAACTTTTCGTCTCTCAGGTTTGTTTAGAAGAGTACAACATTTTACACTTCTAGCTCCAAGTTTTTTTGCATGTTCAACTACAAATTTCATAGTAATACCGCTATCAACGATGTCATCTACTACAAGTACATCCATACCCTTAATATTATCAGGTATATCTTGAACTATTTTACAAACCCCTGTAGTTTCTTCGTCATTTCCATAACTTGATGTAGTCATAAATCCAATTGTTGTTGGTACAGTAATCTCTCTAACTAAGTCAGCAGTAAATATAAAACTACCTCTAAGTAGAGATAATACATAAATTGATTTTCCATCGTAATCTTTAGTAATTTGAGCTCCAACTTTAATTACAGCTTCTTTAATTTCCTCTTTCGAAAAGAGAATGTTTCTTTGTTTATCTTCCATTCAATCACACCCCAAATTATATTTACATTAATGGTTTCATAGTATAAAATTAAGGTGAAAATGTCAATAGTATAATAGTGCCAATAAAGTTTCAGCCTTTAAAAAAGTAAATGTGAGAGATTTATAATTAATGGATAAGATATATATATTAGAAAATGGAAATGGAGATGAAGTATATGATAAATGGAAATGTTGATGGAGTTAAAAGTTTTGTATTAAAAAAATTAGAAACAATTTATGATATGAAATTCCAAAAATCAGATATATTAACAGAAGAACTTGGGGAATTACTTAGAGAAACTACATTGCAATTAGAGAGAGAAATTAGCGTAGCAATAGACAGAAAGGGAAGCGTAGTTAGTGTCGCAATAGGAGATAGTTCTACAGTAGAGGTTCCAATCATTGATACTAGAGAGGGAAGATTGTCTCAAATTAGAGTAATTCATACTCATCCAAGTGGAAATCCTAGACTTTCTGCTCTTGATATATCAGCACTTTTAAAATTTAAATTAGATTGTATTGTAGCTATAGGGGTAGATAAAGATAAGCCATTGTCCTATGGGATTGGTTTCTGTGATGTAAAAGAAAATATTTTAACAGAAGAAGAAAATTATGAATTAAACACTGAAAAGATTTTAAACTATAATTTTTTAGAAAAAATTAAATATATAGAAGAGATACTTAAAAGTGATGATGTACAAGAAGATAATTCAGAAAGGGCTATTTTAGTATCTATAGAAGATGAGGATAGTTTAGCTGAATTAAAAGAACTTACAAAAGCCTGTGAAGTTGAACCAGTATATGAGATTCTTCAAAAAAGAAATAAAATTGATCCTGCGTTTTTTATAGGAAGTGGCAAGGTTGATGAAATTGCGCAATTAAGACAATCACTTAGAGCAAATGTAGTAATTTTTGATGAAGAACTATCAGGATCACAAGTAAGAAACTTAGAGGAAGCAATTGGCACAAAGGTAATTGATAGAACTACACTTATTCTAGAAATCTTTGCAAGAAGAGCTAGAAGTAAGGAATCTAAAATTCAAGTAGAGTTATCACAATTAAAATATAGACTTAGTAGACTCGGTGGACTTGGGACAATGCTTTCTAGAACTGGTGGAGGTATAGGAACTAAGGGACCAGGAGAGAAAAAATTAGAGACAGATAAAAGAAAAATAAGAGATACTATTTATGATTTAAATAAAGAGTTAGAAAAAATTAGAAATGTACGA
>DAMAVY010000235.1:0-5251 GCA_032077725.1 Clostridium sp.
TGTGTTTTTTTTTATACTTTTATGGTAACAGTTTTCTGTTACCATAAAAGTATAAAAAAAAAACACCTATGGAACAATTTACTGTCCCACAGATGTGTAATAGTTTCATCTGTTGCCATTTCTAGGCCCAGCCCCACGAACCAAATAAAGGTTCATCGCCTGCTCAGTTTGTACTGTAGCTCAAATGCAGTGCAAAGAGATTTTATTACATTATAATGCAAATAAAACACATTTGTCAAGTAATTTTACCAAATATATCCCAGAAAAATTTTACCCTTATCCTTTTCTATACTGGCCTTTTAAAAATAAATAAGGAGCATTAATGCTCCTTATTTATTTTATATCTTAAATTTTTTAATTTCTTCTTGTAACTTTTCAGCTAATTTTTTAAGGTTAGCAGTGTATCCGGTGAATTCTTCCATAGTAGCATTAATTTCTTCAGCCGATGCAGAAACTTCTTCCGTAAGTGAAGCCGTTTCTTCAGATATTGATGAAGTATTTTCAATTTGTTCAAGTACATTGTCTTTTCTAACTTGAATATCTGAAACTGAATTATTAATTTCAAAAACTTTATTAGTTAGCATTGATACAGAATTAATTATTTCATTAAATATTTCTTCAGTTCTTTCAACAGCTTTTTTCTGTTCTACTACAATACCATCTGCGTTACTCATAGCTTTAATAGCTGTTGACATTCTAGCTTGAATTGTATCTGTAATCTTTTTAATATCTTCTGTTGATGCTTTACTTTGTTCTGCTAGTTTTCTTATTTCTTCTGCAACAACAGCAAATCCTCTACCTGCTTCCCCTGCTCTAGCTGCTTCAATTGAAGCATTTAGTGAAAGTAAGTTAGTTTGGTCCGTAATTTGATTAATTGCATCTGAAATTATTGTAATTTCTTTAGTACTCTTGTCCATTTCATTAATAATATCAGATACTTTTGTTGAAGCTTCCCTATTTTCATTACTCTTCTGAATTAAAACATTAACTACGTTTAATCCTTGAGAACCCAACTCTTGTGTATCACTTGAGAAATCTTTCACTTTATTAGTTGCTTCTGCAATTCCATCTAATTGCTCAGATAAACCACTCATTTCAGTAGCACTGTCTTGTGAGTATTGTGCTAAGTTTGTAGCACCTTTAGTTATTTCTTCTATAGCCATTGAAACTTGATTTACCGATGCAGTTGTTTCTTCTGACATATTTGAAATATTAGAAGAATTTTCAAGGACTTCACTTGAGGAATTTATAACATTGCTCACAAGCGATGATACGTTTTTAAGCATTATATTAAAGTCATTCCCAAGCTCTTTAAATTCATCCTTTGAATTAATTTCAACAATTGTGCTTAAATCACCTTGAGATGCATTTGTTATAGATTTTTTCAATAATTTTATATTTTTAACAATTCCCCCGCTTATAATTATTGCTATAATTATGCAAAGAATTAGAGAAATTGCTCCAACACCACAAATTCCATATAATATAGTATTCACTACACCTAAAAGCTCATTCTGATCAATTGAGCCAACTACTTTCCATCCTAATAGATTATTAGTATCATATATTGCAAATTTAGATGCTCCTTCATATTCATATTTTTCAAATCCGTTTTTATTTTCTTGAATTTTTGACCAGATTGATAACTTAGTTGCACCATCAGTACCAATTAATTCAGTATTTGGGTGAGATAGAAAAGTCCCTTTGCTATCAGTTATAAATATGTATCCATTATCTCCAATCTTAATTTGAGAATATTCTTTAGATATATCATCCAAAGACAAATCCATACCTATTACTCCTATAATCTCACCATCTTTGCTAACTGTTCTAGCTAAAGAAACTGTCATTTTTCCTGTAGTCTTATCTTTGTATGGTTCAGTTGAGATAATTTTATCTTTATTGGCTATAGCTTTTGTATACCATTCTCTTTCTTTATAATTAAAATCTTTTAAAAGTAATTCTCCATTTGATAAAATAACTTTATCTTTGAATGTAGCTAATCCAAAATATGTATCTGATATACAGCTTGAACTATTTTTTACATCATTAAGTAAACCTTGAGCATATTTTTCATTTTCACTAATACCTATGTCAATGAAATTAGAATTACTTGATAGTGTATTTAATTGATTGGATTGTGCTTCAATGTAATTCTCAATACCTAAATTCACCTGTTCTACTGTGTTTGTCAAACCATTTTTAAATGCTTTTGTAGTTGATGTATTTGCAATAATATAAGAAAAAATACCTACTGCTAATATTGGGATTAGACATACACTGATAAAACTCGCCATTAGTTTTGTTTTAATTTTGCCATTCTTAGTGTCATTTTTTTTAATATCCTTTTTCTTAAATATGTTTATTTTTGACATTTTTAATCCCCCTCTACTTTAGTGTATTAATACGTAACCGTATCATATTGTTATTATTATAAGTGTTGAAGTCTGTAACAGTCAATTAGCTTTTAATAATAATTGTTGAAACCCATAACAGTTAATTATCTTGTGATTGCAATTAGTGTATCCAACCATGTTGAAAACTTTATTTATACTTATAAAAAACCTCCCTGGGCTTAACACCGTGGGAGGTTAAAATACTATATCATCTCAATTTTTAGCAATTTATCACTTTAAAGTTCATTTAATGTATTACAATTTAAATTGGTTCATTAACTTTGAAAGTTTATCTGAACTTTCAGCATTTTTAATTGTTTCTTTAGATATACCTTCATTCTTATCATCAACTTCCCCAATACTTTCTGCAATGGTTCCTGATGAGATAGCTACCTGAGAAACAGTCATAGCTACTTCTTCCATACTGCTCGCTATTTGATCTATTGAGTTAGAAATATGCTCTGTAGTCTCACTAAACTGAAACACCATATCTTTAATTTTATTACCATCATTTTTATATTGAACGCTTACATCAATTAGTTTTTCATAATCCGTAAGTACATCCTTTTCGATGACATCAAGTACAAATTCAGAAGAAATTGAAAGCTGATCTACTGCCTCTATAACATTTTTAACATCAATTTGAATTTTACTTACTGCTTCTGAAGACTGTTCTGCTAATTTCCTTACTTCTTCTGCAACTACTGCAAAACCTCTTCCCTGCTCACCTGCCCGTGCTGCCTCAATAGCGGCATTTAATGCAAGAAGGTTCGTTTGATCAGATATTCCTAAAATACTATCTGCCATAACTGAAATATTTTTTACCACTTTAGCTGATTCAATAGCTTTTGTTAACTTTTCTCTAGCTTCAGAATATATTGACTCTACCTTACTTTTTGATTTTGAAGTTTCTTCATTAACAGTATCTGCTCTTTGTTGAATGTCTACAGCAAGGTTAACACCTTCTTTAGTTTTGTTAAATGCAATACTAGCATCTTGTTTTACAGTTGTAGCCATGGATGTTACTTCTTCCACAGAGGCAGATGACTCTTCCATCCCCGCTGAAATTTGCTGTGCTGCTGCTAAAACCTGCTGCACCTCAGAATTAACAACTTCAAACATATCTCTAGTCTTAGATGAACTAAATATTATCTCATTACTTTCATCGGTAACTGTATTCATTGTTACTCTAAGGTTTTTCACTGCATTATTTATAGCGGTAATAGCTTGTCCGATTTCATCTTTGGATTTAGGTTCTAATATAAAGGTTAAATCACCATCTGCTAACTTATTAGCTGCAGATGACAAACCCTTCATCTGATTATTTATATTTTTGAATATGTAATAACCGTAAAATATTGCTGCAAGAGTACTAACTATACCTAATACACTCATAAGTAAAATAGCACTTTTATTATTTGCCATAGCATCCTTTTGAGCCTGTGCGGTAAGTTCCTTCTCAAAGGTTACAATTGAATTTAATTTTGTTGTCCATTGATTTTCAGCTTCTTGTACCTTGTTAATATGAATTTGTAGTTCATCCTCATTTAAATCTGCACTCATACTAGCTTTACATTCTGATTGTATAATTGGTATAGTTTTACTATCTACGCTATCCAATTCCTCCAATAACCGCTTACCTTCTTCTGCTACAACTAACTCTTTAATTTCTTTTTTATCACTGTTGTATTTTTCTATGCTTTTATCAATAAGTACTGACTGTTCTTTCATATAACTTTCATCATAACTTATTAGAATATTCCTAACACTAGAAGAAACTTGATTTACATCCTGAATCATAGAATTTGATAATTCTACCCTCTTGTTATACTTATCTACAATATCATTTAAAGAGGTATTAATTCGATTCATTTTAAATATTGCTACAGCTGTAATCAGAACAATCAAAATAAGCATAGTTCCAAAGGACAGTAATAGATTAGTACCTAACTTCTTTTTTCTCATATTTATTTTTTCTTTCATTTTTTCCCTCCGTCTACACATCTTAAGCAACAAAAATTTCCCTGGTAAATTAGACATAAAATAAATCTTAATTTACATTTGTTCCACATTGTTTACAGTATAATATTTCCTATTACTTTTGTCAATTTTAAAAAAATCTAGTCAATACTGTAAATAATTATAAAAAATAAATGATAATTGCATTGACACATACATCACTATATCGTAATATTATGATATAGTGATGTATGAATATTGTAATTATATAAATTAGAAAGTAGGAAATAATTATGGATAAGGATTCCAATAAGTATAATGAAATAGCTGAAATGCTAAAGGTATTAGCCCATCCTGTACGACTATGTATTGTAAAAGGATTATTAGATAAAGGAGAATGTAATGTAACCTACATGCAATCATGTTTAGAGGCTCCACAATCTACTATATCCCAACACATACAGAGACTAAAATCTGCTGGAATTATTGAAGGTAGAAGAAATGGTCTTGAGATTTATTATAAAGTTTGTAATGACAAAGTTGCTAATTTAGTTAATTTATTAATTAACGAAGATAATTAATTTTATATTTTATAGGAGGTTTTGATATGAGTAAAAAAGTATTAATTGTTGGTGGTGTAGCTGGAGGAGCTTCTGCAGCTGCAAGATTAAGAAGATTAGATGAAAATGCACAAATTATAATGTTTGAAAGAGATGAATATATTTCTTTTGCCAACTGCGGTCTTCCCTATTATATTGGTGAAAGTATAAAGGAAAGAAGCAAACTTTTAGTTCAAACTCCAGAGGCAATGAAGGCTAGATTTAATATAGATGTTAGAAATAACAGTGAAGTTACAAAGGTAGATACCCTAAATAAAAGGGTTACAGTTAATAGTA
>DAMAVY010000235.1:5261-5484 GCA_032077725.1 Clostridium sp.
AAGATAAAAGGAACCTATGAAGAATCTTATGACTACTTAATATTATCACCAGGAGCAAGAGCATTAAGACCTAATATTCCTGGAATAAACATTGATAAAATATTTACCTTAAGAAACATTCCTGACACTGATATGATAAAAGCTTACGTTTCCCAAAATGGGGTAAATTCTGCAGTAGTTGTAGGTGGCGGTTTTATAGGGGTTGAAATGGCTGAAAACTTAA
>DAMAVY010000236.1:0-5477 GCA_032077725.1 Clostridium sp.
TTATCAATTTATTAAAATATTTAAACTTGCTTATCTTAATGAGTGGAAGCTCTATTCTATCTCACAAAATAAAGGAGATATTTTTAATAGTAATACATGTTTGTAAATATCTAAGCTTATACTTAATTATGATAACAATTGTCCATAACAATAAGTATTGAAAGTGCTAATTTATCTGCATTATCTTCGTATACACAAATTTCATAAACATCTCGCAATGATAAAAATTTTTTTGAAATCTGAGCTATTTTAATACCATCTTTAATAATAGAAAAATTCTTACAAAAAATATCTCCATTAATTAAATAGCTATTAGATTGGGTATCTATATGTATTTTAGGGATTAATAGATTTTTATTTTGTATAACTGAAATAGTATCATCATCGATTATAATGTCATATTTCTTCCATAAAAATCCTGGCTTTCGTTTGATTACAAATTGTTTTTCACCTTGTAAGTTATTTACTTGCAATGTATGTCCTATAGAAAATAGATTTCCAAATATTCTTTCAAAAGTTACAGTTGATGAAGAACCAATAACCTGTAGTACTGGTTTTTCATTTATATCATAGATTAGATATTTATCATTCAGTGATAGTTTTTGTTTAACATAGTAAGTATTCATATAAGTTTAACTCCTAACATTTTAATTGATATTAGTATTTTTAGAATAGTATCAACTATTTTTTTATTTAAAAATGCAAAATCATTTTTAATTTGTATCAATAATATAACATTTTTTACTCCATATACAAAAGGGTTTTGAACTTTTTATGATTGTCTATTCATTCTTATGTATGTTTTTTAATTGGCATTTGACAATAACTAAAAACAGGAGTAATATGAAATTGGCAAATGCTAATATTAATTTTGATGTAGGAGATGATTTTATGGCAGAGTGTAGCTCATGCCCATCAAGTGATGGATGTTCAAAGGATAAGGGAAGTTGTATGGTTAAAAACAACCCATTAAACAATGTTAAAAAAATTATTGGTGTTATGAGTGGAAAAGGAGGAGTAGGTAAATCTTCAATTTCTGTTCTTATTGCAAAAGAATTAAATCGACTTGGTTATAGTGTGGGAGTATTAGATGCTGATATAACAGGACCAAGTGTTCCAAGACTTCTTGGATTGAAAGGTAAAAGGGCTGGTAGTACTGAACAGCTGATGTTACCAGTTGAAACTAGCGATGGTATAAAGGTTATGTCATTAAACTTTTTAACAGAAAAAGAAGATGATCCTGTAATTTGGAGAGGCCCTATGATTTCAGGTGTTGTTGAACAGTTTTGGACAGATGTTCTTTGGGGAGAACTAGATTACTTAGTTATTGATATGCCTCCAGGAACAGGGGATGTTGCGTTAACTGTAATGCAATCTATTCCAATAAATGGTGTGGTTATGGTGTCTGTACCACAGGATCTTGTTTCTATGATAGTTTCAAAAGCTGTAAATATGGCAAAAACCATGAATATTAATATTTTAGGTGTTATTGAAAATATGAGTTATATAACTTGCCCAGATTGTGATAAAAAAATTAAACTTTTTAATGGAGATAGTATAGATAAATTTTTAGAGGAAATGGATTTGAAACTTTTAGGGGAACTTCCAATGTTAAGCAGTATAAGTAATTTAGCTGAGTCAGGGTATGAAGGTATGAATGAAAGTGTTGATTTGATTTTTAATCCTATAGTAAATAGTATTATAAAAGATTTGGAGGAATAGTAATGAAAATAGCAATTTCAGCAACAGGAAAAACCATTAAAGATACACTTGACATGAGGTTTGGAAGATGTGAATATTTTCAAATTCATGATACGGAAAGTGGAGAAATTACGATTTTAGAAAACAAAGGACAAAATGCAAGTGGTGGAGCAGGTATTGTTGCATCTAATCAATTGGTAGATGAAAAAGTAGAAGTTATTATCACAGGGAATCTTGGACCTAATGCATTTGAAATTATTGAAAAATCAGGAACTAAGGCATATAAGTGCAATGATATAACTATAAGTTCAGTACTTGAAAAATATAAAAATGGTGAACTTGAAGAAATAAAAATATCTGGACCTGCACATCATGGTGGAAACCATTAGATCGGGGATGGTAGACAGTGAACATAGCAGTACTTAGTGGAAAAGGTGGGACAGGGAAAACCACAGTAGCTACTAATCTTGCTTTAGCCTTGAAGGCAAATTATGTAGATTGTGATGTGGAAGAACCTAATGGATTTTTATTTCTAAAGCCTAAAGTAGATACAGAAGAAAAGGTTATGGTGGAATACCCTATTATAGATGATGACAAATGTACTAATTGTGGAGCTTGTGTAAATGTATGTAATTTTAATGCCCTTGCAAAAATTAAGGATGATATTATGCTTTTTCAAAAGCTATGTCATGGGTGTGGAGCATGTGAAATTGCATGTAATTACAATGCAATTACTTATGATAAAAGAGAAATAGGCAAAATTCAAAAGGGAAAAGTAAGAGATATAAATTGTAGTAGAGGAATTTTGAATATAAGTGAGCCTATGGCAGTACCAGTTATTAGAGAATTACTAAATAGCTTATTAGAAGGTATTAACTTAATTGACTGTCCTCCTGGAACTTCATGTAATGTAGTAAATTCTTTAAAATATGCTAATGGGGCAATCCTTGTTACAGAACCTTCAGAATTTGGACTTCATGATTTGAAAATGGCCGTAGAACTTGTAAGAATGTATAATATACCCTTTGGCATCATTATAAATAAGGATGATGAAAAAGATAATATAGTGAAAGCATATTGCAGAAAAGAAAAAATACCATTAATAGGTACAATTCCTTATAGCAGAAATACAGCTGTGCTTTATTCTAAGGGAGAGATATTATATGATGACTTATATCACAAAAAAGTATTTGATAAGCTTTCAAAGGAAGTAAAGGGGGTGCTATCTTGGAATTAGTAGTTTTAAGTGGAAAAGGTGGTACAGGAAAAACTACCATAGCAACAGCTTTATCTGAACTTGAAAAAGACGTAGTACGGATAGATTGCGATGTAGATGCACCAAATCTTTATCTATTTTATAAGGGTAAAGATATAGATAAAGGTGAATTTATAGGTGGAGAAAAAGCTATAATAAATGAATCCCTCTGCATTAAATGTGGAAGATGTGAGAGTATCTGTAGATTTCATGCTATAGATAATTTCACTATAAATCCATTTGCTTGTGAAGGTTGTGGTGCTTGTACGTTAGTATGTCCCCCAAATGCTATAAAATTAGTTAATGAAAAGACTGCAGATACTTTTATTACTGAATTAGAAAAGGGAATAATTTCAAGAGCTGAAATGGAAATAGGTAGTGATGGTTCAGGAAAATTAATAACTCATCTAAGAAAAAATGGAAGAAGTTTAAATAAGAAAGAAAAATTAACTATAATAGATGGTTCGCCAGGAATTGGATGTGCAGTTATTGCATCAATAACAGGTAGTGATGCAGTATTAGTTGTTACAGAACCTACAAAATCAGGCCTTGAAGATTTAATGAGAGTAGTTGCTTTATGTCAGCATTTTGGAGTTTTTACTATGGTTTGCGTAAATAAATATGACATAAATGAAGATATGACAAGAGAAATAGAAAAATTTATTAATGAAGAAGAATTAGTTTTAGTAGGCAAAATTCCATATGATGACACTGTTATGAAATCTATAAATGAGTTAAAGCCTATAACTTTTTACAAAGATAGTATAGCAGAAAAAGCCATTGAAATAATGTGGAATGATATGAAAAAGTGTATGTATTAGGCTGTAATATTTTAAAAGAATGTATATAAACAATTTATTGATTAAAATATAAGGAGGAATTTTAAATGAAAATAGCAATTGCAAGTGAAGGAAAGTATGTAAGTGGACATTTTGGACATTGTGAGGGGTTTACAACTTATGATGTAGAGGAAGGTAAGGCATTAAATAAGAACTTTACTCCAAATCCAGGACATAGACCAGGGTATCTTCCAGTATTTCTAAAGGAACTAGACGTAAATGTCATTATTGCTGGGGGCATGGGAGAAACAGCTCAACAGTTATTTAATGAAAATGAAATTGAGGTAGTAGTTGGCGCCGAAGGTTTTTGCGATGATGTGGTTCAGAAATATGTAAGTGGCGAGTTAAGGTCAACAGGTAGTGTTTGTACAGAACATGAACATGAAGGACACTGTAATGGATAATTTTTAAGGATGATTTTATGAAGGATGATTTAACATCTTATAAAAAACTCTTAGCAAGAAATGGATATAAATTTACTTTAGGTAAGCAGATTGTATTGGGTACTGTTCTAAATAGTAAAACTCATTTAAATGCAAAAGAAATATATGAAAAAGCAAGAGAAAAACATATAGGTCTTGCTACGGTTTATAGAGCTTTAAAAGTATTTAATGAGTTAGGAATAGTAAAAGAAATAAATATTGATGGCACAAGTTATTACGAAATGAAAATTTTTAGTGGTAAACCTCTGCATATTCATTTTAAATGTTATAAATGTAATAGTATAATTGATATAGATAGTCAAAGTGTAAACTTTGACTATCTAAAATTAAATCAGAAAATTGCGGAAGATAATAATTTGGAAATATATGATTCAAATATTATGTTTATAGGATTATGTAGTAAATGCAGGGAGGAATTAAAGTGGCAAGACCAACAAAATTTAGAACAGTAGAGTTTTTCCCAGAGGACACTTACTTTGTCCCATGGGGAAAGCCTAAATGTGAAATTGAAGAAATGATTTTAAAAGTAGAAGAACTCGAGGCAATGAGACTTAAGGATATTGAGGAGTTGAACCAAGAAGAGTGTGCTGAAAAGATGCAGGTATCAAGACAAACCTTTCAAAATATCATAGATAGTGCAAGAAAAAAGATAGCTATTGCTTTGACAGAAGGAAATGCCATAAGAATAAGTGGTGGAAATTATAGGGCAACATTTTGTAAATTTAAATGTTTTGATTGTGGAAATGTATATGAAATAAATTATGAACAGGATAAATATATTTGTCCTACTTGTGGTTCGGAAAAGGTTGTTTGTAGCAAGAAAGCAGGTTTTTGCACCAAATGGTGTAAAACAGAGGATTGATGATTCCTTAAATATATACACTAAGGTGATAAATCATTTATTATAGTATAAAAAAATAAATGCTACACAAAATAAGGCAAGGAGGTGTTTTATTTTGAAAATAACTTTAACACAAAAAGAAAGAATGTTATTAGAAGATCAAAAAAGCCACGAACAAATTTGTATAGAAAAATATTCTAACTATGCAAATTTAGCAAGAGAAAATCAATTAAAGGAAATATGTAAGGCGAATGAGCAAGTGGAAAGAAATCATCTTAACACTATTAATGAATTGTTAAGTGGTAACATTCCTGATATGAACCAACAGCAACAGCAAAATCCTCAACAAAATATGAGTAATACTGAGCCATCAGGAATTAGTTTATCTGATAAGGATA
>DAMAVY010000237.1:0-5462 GCA_032077725.1 Clostridium sp.
AAGTACCAATATAGCTGTCCATAAAAAATAAAAAATAATAATAAGCACTACACTATTTTTATCAAAAAAAACATTAAGAAAAAACAGTGGAACGAATTCTAATATAAAAAATATAGCTCTAGTAATAACCTTAATATAATTATTTGTTTTACAATTTTCACATTGAACTGATCTACGACCACTCATATTAGATGAAATGACATCTTTCCACTTAAATTTATGAGAACAATGTTTACATCTAGATATCGACATGTAATATCCCTCCATTTAAAAAATTTTGCACAATATAATTGTACCATATTTTTATATATTAGTAATAAAATATACACGTTTAAAATCTTAGGCTTAATCATTCCTATTAGCTAGTGAACTTTAAATCCTTAATTTCAATTAAAAAGAGTGAATTCCTCTATGTTGTTTTCATAAGAATTCACTCTTTTATTTAATTAGTAGCCCTAAGGCTAAAAAGCTAAATCCTAGGATAAAAGCTCCAAGGGATATTTTAAATAGTTTTATTGACATTTTATACTCTTTTTCATTACCACTTCGTTCATGCATTTCAAATTTCCTACCAGCTACAAAAAATAAAGTTATAGATATAATAATACATACTATATATAGAGCTGCTATTACCCCCATATTTCTTCTCCTTCTTTCAAACTCTATTAATAAGCTAATTTTCGCCATAGATTTACATTATCTTACTTAACATAAATTACAAATACTAGAAATAATTTCATTAGCCAATAAAATACTATAGATTGTGATAAAAAATAAACAAAATCAAGAGGATATTTGCAAAAATATTCTGTAAACTGTCAAAAAAGTTAATAACAAAAATCATAATAACATATGATTTTTGTTATTAATTTCTATTTATATTTTACACAATGTATAGGAATCCAAATATACCATCCTACATCAGCCAAATCCTTATTTTATGTATAGTTATTATAAATATAGAGCCTGATATTACTATTATTAACAATATGTCAATATTCTTACTTTACAACTTTTGCTCTTGTTTTATTAGATTTTACAATTAATCCATTATGTTGTAAAATCTAAGTTAAGCTAATATATTATGTTAACAATGATTATTATTGTTATTCTTATATCAAACTCTTTATTTCGCCATTTTTTCTTATATTTTTTCAAAAATTTCATTTAATGAAACTTTTATCAGAGGCTTATTTTACAGGAGGGAATATAATGGATCAATTAGGTTTAAAAATTAAAGCCTTAAGAAAATCACTGAAAATGACTCAAGGAGAGTTCTGTTGTAAAATCTTAAATAAAAGTACTATGAGTAAAATAGAAAATAATATAATTATTCCAAGCTTACCTCAATTAGAGCACATTGCTTCTATGCTTAATATGACTATTTCTGAGTTACTTCAACCTTCTGATATACCACCTTTATTTGTAAATACTAAAAAATCACATATTCAAATTGAATGTTTATATAATGATGAAAAATACCTTGATATTATTGACATTCCAATGCCTATAAATTTCTTTTCTTGCTTCTACAAGGGTATGAGCTATTATAAATTGGACTTAAACTCTAAAGCTGAAAAATATTTATGTCAATGTGAAAAGTTATTTAATAAAATGACAGAGCATGAAAAGTTCTATAATGTAGAAAATTTAGGTATAGCTTTAAATTCTTTAAGAAACCTTAACCCAAGTTCTCTTACAGATTCATCATGTTTGACTTGTTATAAAAGAATTTTAGAATATCTTAAAATGTATAATGGTAAAAAATACAAAATTTATTATTGTATTATAAATAATATAAGTGCTTATTATATGTGCAATGAAAACTATGAAGAAGGTATTAATTTTATTGAAGATTTTTTAAAAGTAAATACCAAACTTAACTATACTCATGTGTCCGCATCAATACATTCAAATCTCAGTGTAGCTAAATTTGCTATGAGAAACTATGGTGAGGCTATAGATCATATAAAAAAAGCAATTTTCTTTTATAAATATGCAGGAGAGATACTTTCTGCTTGTAAAGGCTATTCAAATTTATTTATTTATTATTTATATAATAAAGATTATGATAAGTGCTCTAATCTTATCGATTATTCATATAAAGAATTAAACTTTCCAGATACAATAGAAAACTTTAAGGTATTGGAATTAATGTTACTTTATAATATAGGTGACATAGAAAAACTTGCCCTTTGCAGCAAAAAAATCAACCGAAATGCCATAGATGGTAGCTTAAAGTATGATTATTTATTCTTATTAGGTAGAATGAACCTTTTCCTTGGCAGATATAAAGTAGCTACCAGCTACTATAAAAAATGTGAAAAGTATTTAAAATCAGTGGACAGATATATTGATTTATCTATATTGTACAAAGATATGTATTACATCAATAATAATGAAGATTTTCTAGAAATGCATAAAAAATATGTTTTACTTAGTAAAAGTAGAAGTACTAATACAATACACCCTGATATTACTATAAATTCTCAGCCTATGATTTAATATAAGTAGTCCTACCGTATCTACAACTTAGCTACAATCTAATATACTTACCCCTACTATATTAACATAACTAAAGCTTACTTAAATTACGAATTATTACCATGAAAACTATTGGCTTGCCATAAATAGACAAGCCAATTTTATTTTTATAATTATACAAAATTATCACTTAAGATTTTTGTGCAATAAACAAAACACAAAGATATTTTCTTGTTATAAAACCACCGTATTTATTTATAATTGTCCTAACTTTGTCCTCTGCTTCTTGTCTATCCTTCTCATTGGCACCTAGATATGCATTCCCAGTTTTCATGAATCCTATATACTCTTCTGCTTTATACCTTTGAGTCCATGGGAATTTATATACTATAGGATCTTTGAAATACCCACTTGATTTTATTTCCTCAATATGAGATTCAATGCGTTTCTCACAAGATTCTTCAGACTGTAA
The DNA here is from genome assembly GCA_032077725.1 of Clostridium sp. Classification (GTDB taxonomy): domain Bacteria; phylum Bacillota; class Clostridia; order Clostridiales; family Clostridiaceae; genus Clostridium_J. Next base: position 2,957 of record DAMAVY010000237.1, read on the forward strand.
AAGGAACATACCAGTTTCCTCTAATTCATTATCGATAGGTTCATTGTAAGTTAAATATAGGTTCCAAAATAATGCAATAAATCCATCAGCTTTTAATGCATTTGCGCATTTTTCAAAACCAATAGGCTTTGGAACCCAATGAAAGGCTTGTGCTGAAAAAGCTAAATCAAAACATTCTTTTTCCTCAGTCCAATCTTCAAAACGGCATGTACAATATTTAACTCTGCCTTCATCACCAAATTTTTCCAATGCTACTGTGACTAAGTTTTCTCCAGGTTCAATACAATATATATCAAAACCTTTATTATAAAATAATTCTGTTGCCTTTCCACTACCTGCACCTATTTCAAGTATTTTCGAGTTAGTTTCAACGCCAGATTTACAGATGATACAATTTATTAGTTCTGCTGGATAGCTTGGTCTATATTTATCATAGTAATCTGAAGCCAAATCAAATTGTTCACTTTGGTTTTTCCAGAAATTATTATCACTTTCCATAACCGTACCTCCATTTATTATCATAAATTAATTATATTTATAAAATACAAATATTACAATTCATTTATTGATAATATTCATAAATATTGCTTTAATGTTATATTTTATATAAAGATTCATTATATTTATGCTATATAATGAATTTTTATGCTATTATATAAATATGTAAATTTAACAGTAATAAATTGCAATTCAATTTTTTGTAAGAAAAGTAGGTTGTTTAATATGGATAGTAACTCAAAAAAACTTTTTAAACTTATTGATGATGGAAAATCTATTGTAAATAGCAATCCTAAAGAAGCCTATGAAATAACTAAAAAAGCTTTAGAATTAGCTGAAACTCTTAATAATAAGTCTGCAATGGCACATTGCTTTATTAATTTAGCCCTATCATATAGAGCAATATCAGATTTCCCCAATTGGGTAGTTTTTGGTTATCGTGCTCTAGATATATTTACTGAATTAAAGGAAGAAGAGGGAATTGTTGAAGCTTTAAACCTTTTGAGTTGTGCATATTTTCATATTGGACTTTACGAGGACTCCTTAACAAACAGCTTAAAAGTTTTAGATTTATGCATTGATGATAAACATAGCTTTGTTCATACTTGTTGTCTAAACAATCTTGCAGAAATTTACAAGGTAACTACTGAGTATAGTAAAGCTCTTAAATATTACGAAAAAGCTTTAGAAAAAGCTAAAATATTTAATTATAGTTCTCTTTATGCTTCTATTTTATCTAATATAGGACAAGTCCTCATAGAGAAAAATAATTATGACAAAGCTATGAAAACCTTTACTCAAAGTTATGATATAGCTCTTAAATTTAAGGATTTTATACTTTTAGGTGAGATAGAAAATTATATAGGCTTTATCTACTTTAAAAATAAAGAATTTGATAAAGCTATGGAATATTATAATAAAGCCTTAGCAAACCTAGAAAAAGTTAGTAATAAATTCTATAGTATAGATTTATACTTTAACATTGCCCTATTAAAACTCACTACTTCTTGTAACGATTTCTCAGAATACTTAAATAAAGCAATAGATTATGGTGAGGGACTTAATTGCAAGGCTAAACTTAGCAAAATTTATTTAAGACTCTCTGAATATTATGGATCCCTAGGTGACTTTAAAACCGCCTTAGAATACTACAAGCAATATCATCTTATGGAAGAAGAAGTCTCTTCATCTGTTTTATCTACAAAACTTGAGATTATAAAAATCCAATGTAATCATGAAATGGATGCTGAAAAATTAGAACAAATTATAGTAATAAATCAAAAACTAGAAATGGAAATAGAATCTCAAAATAAGAGATTGAAATATATGAAACATGAGAATAAAGATTTAAGATTTAAAGCATTAAAAGATTCTCTAACTAAAATTTCAAATAGACATGCTATTGACCAAATGTTTATTAGACTGTGGAAATATCCTAAACTAAATAAAAATAACATGGTTTTACTTATGATAGATGTAGATAATTTTAAATTATACAATGATTACTGGGGGCATATAGAAGGTGATAAATGCCTTTCTAGTATAGCTAAATGTTTAAAAGAAATTGCTATATGCCGCCATGATTTTTGCGGTAGATACGGTGGAGAAGAATTTCTATATTTTTCTGAGGATTTAACCTATGATGAAGCTCTTGTTTTAGGTAATTTAATTCGTTTAAAAGTGAAAAATTTAAACATAAAATATGCTAAAAGTGAAAATGCTCCAATTGCTACGATTAGTGTAGGTGGTGCCTATGGTAACTTAACCACCCTTATGTCCACACACAACATGATAGAACTTGCAGATAAACAGTTATATATTTCAAAAGAATCTGGGAAGGATACAGTTACTATGATAAACACCTTAGACAATTTATTTAATAAAAATACCAGGGAACCAATGTCCATAAATTTATGTTAGTGAAAAAAGCTAACCTTCCTTCACAAACTTTATACCACATAATTAATGGCTTACACCATCTGCAGTGTAAGCCATTTGTATACTTTAT
>DAMAVY010000238.1:0-5462 GCA_032077725.1 Clostridium sp.
CATTATAGAGTTATATCCTCAACCAAACCTCAACCATACTTTAAAACTTGAGGCTTGGTTGAGGTTTTGTTGAGATATGGTTGAGAATAGGACAGTATACTATGAATTATAAATGAAAAGGAGAAATGATATGATTCAAATAAAAAATATTACAAAGACTTACGTAACTGGAGAGTTTACTCAAAAAGCTCTTGATGGGGTATCCCTAAATTTTAGAGAAAACGAATTTGTAGCAATTCTTGGTACAAGTGGATCTGGTAAGACAACTCTATTAAATGTACTGGGAGGCCTTGACAAGTATGATAGCGGTGATTTGATTATTAATGGACGATCTACTAAGAAGTTTAAGGCATCAGATTGGGATGCATATAGAAATAATAGCGTTGGATTTATCTTTCAAAGTTATAATCTTATTCCCCACCTTAGTATACTAGATAACGTGGAAATGGGAATGACCCTTTCTGGTGTATCAATTTCTAAAAAGAAGGCAAAGGCTCTTGAAGTATTAAATCAAGTGGGACTTAAAGAACACCTTCACAAAAAACCTAATCAATTATCAGGTGGTCAAATGCAACGTGTTGCAATTGCTAGAGCACTTGCCAATGACCCGGATATTATCCTTGCTGATGAGCCAACAGGGGCTCTAGATACACAAACCAGCAAGGAAATCATGAAGTTGATCAAGGAAATATCCAAAGACAAACTTGTAATAATGGTAACGCATAATCCGGAGATAGCAAATGAATATGCTGACAGAATTGTAAGGTTTGCCGATGGAAAGGTGCAAGATGATACGAATTCATTATCGACAATTGATGAAAAAGATAATTATAAGCCCAAAAGGACGAGCATGAGTTTTGCTACTGCCTTAAAATTGTCAGGTAAGAATATTGTAACTAAAAAAGGTCGTACCCTACTTACAGCATTTGCTTCAAGCATCGGAATTATTGGAGTTGCACTTGTACTTGCACTTTCCAATGGATTTGATGACCAGATAAGTGATTTTGAAAAGGGGTCTCTTTCCAATTATCCAATAAGCATCAATGAAAGTTCAGTGGCCATCCAGTCAGCAATGGGAAGACAAAATAAAGAATCAAAGGAAGAGTTTCCATCAGGCAATGTAATTAATGTTTATGATCCTAGTGAAAATACAGCTGTTCATAAAAATGTAATTACTCAGGAATACGTGGATTACATAAAAAATATGGAGAACACATGGTATGACGGTATTTCATATACAAGAAGTGTTAATATGAATATTTTGAAAATGGTAGATAATAAGGCTACCACAGTTGATTTGGCTACAGCAGGATTTGCTACTTACCCTAGTAAAGATATAGGAGGGTATAGTGATTACTTTACCCAATATTATGATGTACTTGCAGGTACCTTACCATCGACCAACACTGATATGGTACTTATTGTAAATGAATATAATGAATTAAATAAGGCTGAATTAAAAGCACTTGGACTTGATACCACTGCAGAAACCATTGATTTTAGTGACATAGTAGGTTCAGAATATAAAATGATTTATAATGATGAATATTATGTAAAATCAGGAGATTATTACGTTGTTAATGGAATTGCTTCCGATTTGTCAAAGCTTTACAACAGTGAAAATGCTGTAACATTAAAAGTAAGCGGAATTGTTAGAATTAAAGATGGTTCAAATATATCATCACTATCAAGTGGAATTGCATATTCTGATGAATTAGCAACAAGCTATATCGATAATTCCAAAAATTCACAAGTTGTAATGGAACAGGAAAAAGCGGATTATAGTATTCTTGACGGAAGTTTATTTGCAGATGAAAAAGCTAAAGCTTCTCCTTCAACAGGTGGGCCTGGTTCTGGAAATATGGGCGGTGGAATGAAAAATATGACAGGGGCAGCAACTACTTCAACTGCCAAGACGAAAGAGGAAATGTTATCTTGGTTAGGTGAAAATTCAATTCCAAATTCTGTTTCTATCTATCCAGTTGATTTTGATTCTAAAGAACAGATTACGACTTATCTTGATAATTGGAATAATGATTTAGCAGATGCAGACCGTATTGAATATACTGATTTGGCAGCTACTATAACCAGTCTTTCTGGAAGTATTATGGATGCAATTACCATTGTATTGGTTGCATTTGCAGGGATATCTCTTGTTGTATCCATGATTATGATTGCAATTATCATTTATATCTCTGTACTTGAAAGAACAAAAGAAATTGGAGTCTTACGTGCACTTGGTGCAAGAGGTAAGGATATTACGCGAGTATTTAATGCTGAAACATTTATTATAGGTGCTTGTTCAGGATTGCTTGGAATAGGACTAGCATATTTACTCACTATTCCTACTAACGCAATATTGTATAAGGTAACAGAACTTTCAAATGTTGCAAAACTTAATCCTATTCATGCTATCATATTAGTGGCAATTAGTATTGTTTTGACATTGATTGGAGGATTTATACCAGCAAAAATGGCAGCGAAAAAAGATCCTGTGGAAGCACTTAGAAGCGAATAAAGGTAAATAGTAATAATGGCAGCCATATAACTTATATAAGGTATATGGCTGCCACATAATTTAAGAAAGCACAAGGAGATTTAGAAATAAATACGTATAAATAAATGCTTATAAATAAATGCTTATAAATAATAATAGGTTTTTTTATATTTATATTTAATAGGTTACTTATCTTTATATATTTCTAAATACTTTTTGTAATTATAGTCAACTATATCAACATAATTTGCAGTTTCTTTATAAGGGATGTTATAAAGTGTGGCCCCATCACTTGAATAATTACTATCCTGTAACCATTCAGTGGTAATATTCATCCCAGCATTATAGGCTGCAACTACAGTTTTTTTCTCGGAAAAATTTTTCTGAAGGATAGAAATAAAAAACACACCATATCTAATATTAGTATCTGCATCAAACAAATCATCGAAGGTAGTGGAACTTTCTCCTAACTGAGGTTTTAGCCAGTTAAATGTATCTTCCGTTAGTTGCATTAAACCTCTTGCTTTAGCTGAAGAAGTAGCCTGGTTATTAAAATTGCTTTCTTGTTTTATCATTGCACACACCAAATATTTATTAACATCAAACTCTTTACAATATTTATTGATAGAATCTTCATATTCAATTTGAAAGGTTTCTTGTTCAGGGGGATTTTTACTGTTAATAGAATAAATAAATAACATACCCCAAGCAATAATAATTAAAATAAATAAAAATCTTTTAAAACTAAATCTTTTTTTCTTCAAACAAGTTCCTCCTCGAAGCTTTATTTACCATAGGTCAAATAGTTATAGACATTTTTATATTTTAACACTTATCTATAACTAACTTATTTAATTCAATTATAGATTAAAACACTTAAGGAATTCATTACGAATTTCTTAAGTGTTTTAATTTTTATTTTATATTAGGGAGATATTCCGTAAAATTTAGAAAAGTTCCTTTATTTGGTATATAATTGATTTATAATTTAATAATCAATTGTATTTTAAAACCTAGTTAAAAGGGGTGGTAAAATGAAAATAAATGTAACTTATGATGGAGCAAAAAAGATGACCAATATTTTTATTTCGGTATCAAACAGAGAATTAGTTAAAGTTGAAGACATTAATAATATTTTAGAAACAACAGAAGCATACAAAATATGGCTAAATGCGTTGGAGCCTTTAATACCTAAGGAAGAATATTTACATGTTTGGTATAGCATTATTAATGGAAGTGAGTATAATGGTAGGCTTCAAAGTATTTACAAGAGATTCAAATTAATACTCGAGGATACTAGTTCCTTAGACATTAATTTGAATTATGTTAAAAAAATTGACTATTCTAAGATTGAGAACCTTGTTTCATTGTATCTTCCTCAGGATACTGATATGGAATTAAATTTACATTTCATAGTTGATGGATTCAATGGGGGAACTATTATTGGCATGAATAACTATACTCAATGTATAACTATGTTATATCCAGATTATTTTTATTCCTTTGGAATTTATGGGATGGCACACGAATTTCACCATATCGGATCTAGGCATTGGAGAAGTAAGGATAAAAAAAGAATGGAATTACTTAACAGAAACGATTTTATTAGTTTAGCAATTAGATTAGTAGGTTCCATATTGGATGAGGGTAGTGCAGTATATTTTTTTGATAATCAAGTAGACAAAGAAGTGATGAAAATTGTTGGAAGTAAATTAATGGGCAAGGAGCAGTATGAGAAAATAACATCGGTTCATAGTGAAGAAAAATTAAAGGTAGCAGATAGAATAGTAGAGCTAGATTTATTTTTAAGGCAGTTATTTGAGGGAGTAGGCGATGTTGATACTTTAAGAAACAAAGTTCATACATATACATTCATGCAAGGAATAAAGCCTTCACTAGATAAGTTAATTGGAGAAGAAATGGTAAGAACAATAGATAAAGTTTTCGGAAAAGAAAAAGTCCTTGAATGCATTGTTAATCTAAAATATTTCCTTAGTTATTATAATAAAGCTGCGGTAGAGCTAAATAAGATTCAGTTATCACAAGAACTGATTACTTCATGGGAATCAGCCTGGGAAACAGACAAGTAAAATGGCAGCCACATAACTTATAATTTAGGATAATGAAAGGTGAACCATACCATAAGTAAATGAGAAAAATAGCCTTAGGCATTGAAATAACTTGCCTTAGGCTATTTTTATAAGCAAAAATACCATATCATAAGTAATGAAATTAATTATTTTCATAGTTGGAGTTATTTCTGTTGCAAATAGAGGGGAATGAGAGTATTATCTCAGATGTCTTTGTGTGATTCTCAAATATGCTGGAAGTTTAAAGGGAGTTATTGGATTTTTATATATTCCAATAACTCCTTTAGTTTTGGTTAGCTTGCACTTAAAAATAAAAATTTGCAGACATTTTCGAAATGATTTAGGTTTATGAAAAAATTTTTTTGATGAAATATAAAAAAGATAAACTTTTTGCATACACTCCTACGTCTATTATTATGTGTACTAAAGAAAATAATTAATTTTGATTTAACATACCTAAGTAGTAGTAGAAACATTTTATGTTGCAAATTTAGCTACATAGTAATTATCAAATAAAATTATACTTAAGAAAAATAGCAAGGGGGTAGTATGTTATGTTAATTAATTCGAAGAATAATCAATATATTGCGGGACTAGATGGACTTCGCGCCTTTGCTGTATTAGCGGTCTTTGCTTATCATTTAGGATTGAATTTTGCGGATGGTGGGTTTTTAGGGGTTGATATCTTTTTCGTTATATCTGGTTATCTTATAACATCAAAAATAATGCGTTCATTGGAAAGTGAAGATAACTTTAGTTTGAAGAAATTTTGGATTGGCCGTATTCGACGGTTGATACCAGCTGCCTACGTTATGATAATAACTACTTTCATATGGATAATTTTTTATAACGGAAAAATAGTAACTAAATTTTTA
>DAMAVY010000239.1:0-5457 GCA_032077725.1 Clostridium sp.
TATCATGAATTTTCCCATTGTGAAGAAGTGCAGTTACTGTCATTCTATTTTCAGTTAAGGTTCCTGTCTTATCACTACAAATCACAGATGTACATCCCAGCGTTTCTACTGCAGGTAGTTTTCTAATTAGCGCATTTCTCTTTAGCATTCTTGAAACTCCAAGGGCTAATGCTACAGTTACAATAGCAGCTAAACCTTCAGGGATAGCTGCTACTGCAAGACTAACCCCAGATAAAAACATATCATAAACTTTTTCTCCTCTATAAATTCCAAGAAAACTTACAACAGCACATATTGAAAGGCACAGAACCACTAGCACCTTACCTAAGGAATTTAACTTTTCTTTTAATGGTGATGGTTCATCTTCAATAGAATGAAGCATATGGGCTATTTTTCCCATTTCAGTATTCATACCAGTTCCATAAACTTTAGCTTTACCTCTACCCAGCAAAACGATAGTTCCCATATATATGTTATTATTGCCATCCTCTGTCCCTTTATGAACTCCAACTGATTCACCTGTAAGAAGAGACTCGTCCATCATCAAATTATTTTCCTCAACTAAAATACTATCAGCTGGTATTCGATCTCCGCTTTCTAATATAACTAAATCTCCAGGTACCAAATATATGGAATTAATAACCTCTATTTTACCATTTCTAATAACTTTAGCTGTAGGCGATGAAAGCTTTTTTAATTGTTCCAATGATTTCTCTGTTTTATATTCCTGCATAAAGCCTAAAATTGCATTTATCACAACAATTATTAAAATTGTTATAGCATCTGCCTTATCTCCCATGAATCCTGATATTAAAGTTGCCGCCAGTAATATCCATATCATTAAATCATTAAATTGAGCTAGGAATATCTTCATTGGAGATATTCGTTTTTTATTCTCGAGTTCATTTAATCCATACTCCTTGAGCCTGTATTCTATTTCATCTGTAGAAAGACCTCTATACTCTTTAGCACTCACATTTTCTCCCCCTTTATTATCACCCAAAATTTATATGAACAGAAATAATCTTTCCTTACAATATATGTATCAATTCCCCAAGATATGAAAAATTGCTTTACATAAAGGACATTAACATTTAAAATACTAATATATATTAATAGATTAATAGATAAATAGATAATACAAAGGAAGGTTATGCATGCGAAACAAAATATATATTACAGGACATAGAAATCCTGATTCAGACTCTATATGTGCAGCAATTGCTTACTCAGAATTCAAAAATAAGACTCAGCAAATTACTGCAATTCCCATTAGACTTGGTGATGTTAGTAGGGAAACCCAATTTATACTAGATTATTTTGGAGTTAAATCACCAGAGCTTATCCAAACAGTAAAACCACAAATCATTGACTTGAAAATAGATAATGTAGCTCCAATATCATCTGACATTTCATTAAAAATGGCTTGGTCTATAATGAAGCAAAAGAATATGAAAACACTACCAGTTATTTATCCAAATGAAAAATTAGCTGGAATTGTATCTGTATCAAACTTAGCTTCTAATTATTTGGATATATGGGATAATTGTGTACTTGCAAAGAGTAAGACAAAAATTAACAATATCCTAGAAACCTTATCAGCAGAAATTGTTTATTTATCAGATGATAACCTAGAGTTAAAAGGTAAAGTTGTTGTTTCCATGATGGAGCCAAATGATAGAAATTATATTGAACCAAATGATATTTGCATTTGTGGAGATCGAGAAGTAGATCAAGAATTCGTAATAGATTGCAAGGCCAGCCTTATGATTGTTACCAATAATTCTATGCCATCAGATAAAATTATTAGCCATGCAAAAGAAAATAGATGTAGCATAATAGTAACTCCTTTTGATTCATTTACCGCTGCACGATTAATACCTCAAAGTATACCAATAGATTATGTTATGACTAAAAATAACGTAATCTCATTCACAACAGAAGACTTTATTGAGGATATTAAAGATATAATGCTTGAAACAAGATATAGAAGTTATCCAGTACTAAATGATCAAGGTGCAGTTGAAGGAAGTATATCTAGATATCACTTAATTACAAAAGAGAGAAAACAAGTAATTTTAGTAGACCACAATGAAAAGGCACAATCTGTAGATGGTCTTGAAGATGCTGATATTCTAGAAATCATCGATCACCATAGATTAGGTGACATACAGACAGGGCAACCAATTTATTTTAGAAATGAGCCTGTGGGAAGTACTTCTACAATAGTAGCAACAATATTTTTCGAAAATGGAATTAGACCTTCAAAAAATATAGCTGGTATTTTATGCGGAGCAATTATTTCTGATACCCTATTTCTTAAATCACCAACTGCTACTATTGTAGATGACCTTATGCTAAAGAGACTCGCTGAAATCGCAAATATCGATGATATAGAAAAGTTCGCTAATGAAATGTTTAAAGCTGGAACTTCACTAGAAGGCAAGAGTCCAAAGTCTCTTTTATATCAAGATTTTAAAGTATTTAATATAGGTAACTTTAAAATAGGAGTTTCCCAAGTAACTACAACCTATTTGGATGGGTTTACGCCACTTATAGATGATATAAAAGTCCTTATGAAAGAAAAATCTAGGAATGATAATTTTAGCTTTATTTTATTAATGGTAACTGATATCTTTAAAAGTTCTTCACTATTCATCGTAAGTGGAGAGCATAAAGAAATATTCTCTAAAACTTTCAATGTGAAGTTAACAAATGATACGGCTTATATTGATGATATAGTATCAAGAAAGAAACAAGTTATACCTCCACTTACCGAGTTCATTAATCAAATAAAATAGCTGAATCAATTGACAATTGACAATTGACAATTGACAATTACTGAATGTTTTGCTTTGCAAAACTTAAATATTCTATGGTTTAAAGTATTTCAACAAAAAGGAACGGTCTGTAGAAATGTTTGTGTGAACAAACCTACAGACTGTTCCTTTTTAAGTATGGTTATAATATATAACTAATTAATGAAAGCAACATCCTTAATATGACTTATGAATGTTACTGTATTAATTTAACAAAAGAATATCCCAATTTTAGGCCATACAATATTAATATTCCTCAATTAATAAAAGATTTCTCCAAAAGTAACCATATAAAACCAAAAGCACATGTATGTAACAATACATATACCATATATTATCGTTAAAAAGTCCTTAACACATATATCATCTATTTTTTCTTGATAGATACCATAGCTCTTTAAATAATGTACTCCGTTTACTTCAGTATAATAATAAAAGTTAACAGATTCTACATAAGCAGCTAAAACATAAATATTTAATAATGGATTTTCAAAAAGATTTACAAAAAAGTCCCCTTTAAAATTAATTTTAAAAGTTTTATTTCTTATTGCATAAATAAAATATAAAAAGGCTCCCCCAATAAGGGTAGGGATAATATTTAAAAAGTTTAAGATACTATTCATAAACTTAAGTTCTTCATCATCACTAGCATAATATATTAGAGTGTATATAATTCCACCCATATTCCCTAAAACTATAATATATATCATAGGAGCTAAAAATCCACAAATAAAGGATTTACTAATAATTGATAAGGTATTATAAAACTCCTTTTTTTCTCCAGATCTTCTTATAATTGTTTTTCTCTCGCTATTACTTATTTCAATCACTGAAAAAGCTACTATAGCGTTAATCATTTCGCTTTTAGGAATAATCCAAATTATTAAACCTAAAAATGCTATGAATAGTAAATACATCATTTGCAATATTATTTTATTAGTTATTTTTCTATTAATCTTTTCATGAGCCCTCGCAAAAATGTTGTGCCTATCTATTTTCCAAAACAAGATACTCAAAAGGCAACCGAATAAATATCCTACCCCCATTATGTCCCCCCCTATAAATTAATTCTCTTCTTTTGCTTATGTATAATATATTATATGTTTTATATATAAAAAAAGAATGAAAAACATAGTCTTTCATTCTTCTAACCTTATCATGGTGACTTTAGTTATTAATCTAATGTCATCCTTTTTATGTTATATTGTCTATTAATTTCCTATACTTCTTATCTTATATTACTTATTAAGCCCAACATTATCTATCTTATATAATTATTAATTCCAACATTTCTTATCTTATATTGTTAATTAATTTCCACATTTCATCAGCTGTTTGTAATGCTGATGTACTAAGTTGAAATGCTCTTTGAGTCACAATCATATCAGTCATTTCAGTAGTTATATTTACATTGGATTTTTCCGTAAAGCCTTGGTATATATCTCTATCTAAAGTCTCTACTACAGTGGAACCTGGAACTTTAGTAAATAAGTTTTCTCCTATTGAAATAAAATCCACATCTCCAACTGTTTTATAAGTTTTAACATTACCGAACTTTATTTTGTCTCCATCCTTCATCAAAGAAACTGAACCATCCTTATCAATAGCGAATTCATCACTTCCAAAGTTTATAGGTCCTCCCAAAACGTTTAATTCATTGCCATTATCATCTGTAATGGAAAGCCTGTTCCCATTGTTATCTACTAAATTACCTGATGCATCTACCTTGAAATTACCATTTCTTGTGTATGCAACTGTACCATCTAGTTTATATACTTTGAAAAGGCCATCTCCATCTATTGCTAGATCTGTTTTTAATCCTGTGTTAGTGAGACTTCCTTGAGTTCTAATTCTCACCGCATCAGTAGATTTTACTCCTGATCCTACATATAGTGTTTCTTTTATGTCGTCTGAAGCAGGAACTCCTAATTTATTCAATGAATGTGTATAAAGATCTTGAAAACTTGAAGATAGTTTTTTATAGCCTGTAGTCCCTGAGTTAGCTATATTATTAGATATTAAATCTAATTTACTCTGCTGCGACTCCATAGCACTTTTGCTAGTACAAAACATGGTATACATTTGATCACTCCTTAAATTGTGTTTTCTCCGTATAAATTTTATTTATATTTTCATCTATATTTTGTTTATCCAATGACTACCTTGCAGTACCTATTTGATTTACGGCCTTATCTAGAGTTGAATCAATAATTTTTAATACATTAGTGCTACTTTCAAAGTTTCTCATAACACTCATCATATTACTTGTTTCTTCTACTGCACTAACATTTGACCCTTCTACAGAACCATTTATCACAAAGGAATTATTAATTACACTTGGATTTTCACCCTTATAAAGGTTAAACGCATATTTATTAAGGTTTACATAATTTCCAGAATCATCTTTTGGGAAATCTACTACAGCAAGTTTTCCAGCAGCTGCTCCATCTACAGATATATTACCACTGTTGTCTGCTAAAATGCTACCATCACCTATGAATATAGGTGCACCATTAGTTCCAAGAACTCTATCTCCGCTAGCGGTAACCAAGTAGCCTGTGGTATCTATAGTGAAATTTCCATCCCTTGTATAATAATTTTCAGCGCCTTTACCAGTTTGCCTCTGCACTACAAAGAA
>DAMAVY010000240.1:0-5455 GCA_032077725.1 Clostridium sp.
ACTAAACGATTTACTTTATAGGATATTTTTAAATGGAGATGTTTTGATAGCCACAAGTCAAGGGCTATTATCAAGCAATATATTTGCATATTGTTTAAACAATCCATCTTTAAATAAAGATGATAATTGATTCCTTTGTAGTTCAGTTATAGATGGGAGTAGTTGAAGAAGTAAAAATACAGTTGTTGAAGTTATAATGGCTGTTGTAAAGTCATTTGAATTTCAAGGAGGTGTAGGCACTGGTATCGGTGCAGGAGCAAGTGCTCAAGTTGGAGCAGTATCAGTTTCAGCTAGTGGTTTAGCATAAGTCGATGCAGTAAGTTATGTTGGGGCACAGGGGGAAAATGACTTAGGAATGGACTTTGCAGCTAGTTTTGGTTTTGGGGGTTCTGCATATTTTATATTTGGAGCGAGTGTTAATGCAAGCTTTAATATCTCCTATTTAAATAATGAATTAAAAAATATATTTGGAGGTTATTAATTATGAAAAATTTTTTCAAAAGGAATAATATAAAAATACTATTATTATTAGGAGTTTTTATTTACTTAGTTTCAATTACTATAGCAGAATTAAACAATATTTCGACAAAAGATAATTTATTCGCTTTTTTTACATTACTTTGTACTTTAATTCCTATAATATATGCAGGAATTATTTATATTCGAAAGATTAAACTTGTGAATCCTGTACACGGTAAATGTCTGACGATTTTTATTGTATTTGTAATATTTACATTTATTGGTGGGGGAGCATTTGTATTAATAAATGAACTGATTAAATAGTTTACCTAAAATATTAGAGTCTATATTATAAAAACAAATAATAAAAAGTTTAATTAATTTATAATAAATTTCTAAGACTGGATTGTATATGTTTAAGTGGTGCCAAAATTCACATTGTAAAGGTAACTCTTCATGCATAATAATAGAAATATATTGCGAGCTAACTTGTAGGTAGAAAAAGTGTCCTAAAAGGCGTTAATTAAACACAAAAATGAAGGGCTAGGACACTATCCTAGGAAATCATAATCTAGTCAGTGAAAATTTCATACAATGGATGTTTAAATCTAAAACAAATACGTCAACAAGTTCTTATACTTGTTGACGTTTCTTTTAGGCAAATGAAAGAGAAAATCAAATATATATTCAAATAGTAGAAGGGAATAACATAGCTTATGAAGAAATAATTAATGTAATTACTAAAGATTAACAGAATTTTTAGTTTTTGTGATAATGATTTTCTCTAACGAAAGGTTAGAAATCGTTATCAGGTGCGTAGAATCCTTCAGTGAAACTTAGGAATTCTAGCCATCGTAAAAGATAGTTTACAACTATGGGGATAGTGGACTAGTAGGATTCACTCTAAACGATGCAGAATATTTCTACATTAGAAATGCTCAGAGTGACATCATAGGAATAATAGATTCCAATGGAACTCGAGTTGAAACTTATTTTCACTCCATTTAAATATGAAACTCCGCATCATGTGATGTGCTCTCTTTATAGTAGACAGTTTAAATAATAAAATCTGTTTATTACAAGGAGGAGCATACTATAAATGCTTGTTGACTTTTTTACAAGATATTTATAAGCGTCAAGGAATCTCCTACTATTAACGGCTAATCGCATTTGCTAAAATTGGAACATCAATTAAAGTTAGGAAAGAATTGAAGATGTATCTACTGGATGAATTGGTATTGTATATGATGGAATTACAATAACTAGTGGAGGATGCTTAATTATAAGAGCATTTGAGGATATTGATGATTAAAGGGGAAGTGCTGACAATTGAATTTTGAAGAAAATTTTGATATGGGTGAGAAATATTATGTTAATGGACAGTTCGGGAAGGCGATAGAATATTTTGAAAACTGCTATAAAATAAATAAATCTAACGATTGTTTAAATTATATAGGATGTTGTTACTTAGGTCTCAGAGATTATAATGCTTCCATTAAAATATTTAATTCAATAAGAGCATCTTGTCCAAATTCGGAGAGACCGGTATTTAACTTGGGTAGAGCTTACTTAAAGTTGGGTGAATTTGATAAAGCATTAGACAACTTTAAAAAAGCAATTACTATAAATCCTTATAGTGAAGATGGTCATTATTACTTAGGAATATATTATCAACAAATGGGTGATTTAGAACTGGCAAAGATGTATTATGAAAAATCGCTAGAAATAGACAATGAGCAGTCAGAAACTTATTTAAACTTAGGTATATGTTGTTTTGAATTAAAATTATATGAAGAAGCACTAGATTCGTTTAGTCACGCATACAAATATGACAACGAGTGTATAGAAGCTATACAAAATAAAGCTATAGTATACATTAATATGAAAGACTATGAAAGAGCATTAAAAGAGCTTTATGTTTTTAATAATTCTGAGCCAGATGATATTGATAATATACTAGATATTGCTCATTGCTATTATAAAATATATGACTATAGGAATTCCTATGAATGGGTAAAGAAGGCATTGGATGTCGATCCGGAAAATGAATATGCAAATAAACTATTAAAAATTTTAAGTTAACAGTACATCTATGATCACAGAATAATTGAAATTTCGCTGGAAACTAACTTATTTCATTACATTTCATACCTTCATTGAAATGAAAGAAAGATGAAAATAATTTGGGAGGTGATTCAAATGAAAAAGAAGATGAGTAGTATTGGAATATTAGGAGTGTTTTTTGGTATTTTCATGAATAGAATTCTAACAGCTAGATATGGTAATAATGGGAGTATCATACTAGCCTCAATAGCATTGACTATTGTAGTAATATCCATGCTAATTTTAGTAGCAATGAAAAAATATATGGTGGCACTATTATCATTATTTATGGTGTTACCAGGTATAATTATGCTTATAGGTATAATAATAGATAATTTATATCTAGGGGGAATTGGGCTTATACTATTATTTGTTGGAATACCTATAATGATTAAAATTATACCTAAATTGAAAGAGAAAAATCATTTTTAAAAGTTTTATAGGTATAATCTTTAACACTATTAAAATGTTTTATATCTGGATACAGATATGGAACTTTATATGAATAAAAAATATCCTATAGAGTAATTGACTAAACGATTTACTTTATAGGATATTTTTGAATGTAGATGTTTTGATAGCCACAAGTCAAGGGCTACTATCAAGTAATATATTTGCATATTGTTTAAACAATCCTGCATCAAACAAAGATAATAATGGATACCTAAGTCATTACGTAATGGCTGATGGTGGTGGTAAGAGTAAAAATACAGTTGTTGAAGTTATAATGGCTTTTGTAAAATCATTATAACTTCAAGCAGGTTTAAATAATGAATTAAAAAATATATTTGGAGGTTATTAATTATGAAAAATTTTTTCAAAAGGAATAATATAAAAATACTATTATTATTAGGAGTTTTTATTTACTTAGTTTCAATTACTATAGCAGAATTAAACAATATTTCGACAAAAGATAATTTATTCGCTTTTTTTACATTACTTTGTACTTTAATTCCTATAATATATGCAGGAATTATTTATATTCGAAAGATTAAACTTGTGAATCCTGTACGTGGTAAATGTCTGACGATTTTCATTGTATTTGTAATATTTACATTTATTGGTGGGGGAGCACTTGTATTAATAAATGAACTGATTAAATAGTTTCCTAAAATATTAGAGTCTATATTATAGGAAAGTTTGTTGTGCATAGTTGAACAATGGAGTAGCATATCCGGTGAAGATAACTAGTGACACCAATGGATTTATAGGTTGAGATTGAAGTAAATTTATAGGGATGATTTAAAGAATTTAAAAGACTCAATTATATATTGATGTTAAATGGAGGTAAAAAATGAAATCTGCTAAAATTAAGCAAGCTGAAGAGATGGAGCTTAAAGATTTAAAATGGTTTAGCATTGCTGTTTCAATAGGTTGTATAGTGGGGAGTTTACTTTTTAATGGAGTATTAATGATAGATAAGAAAACATATTATAATATAGCTCCAATATTACTTGGATTATCTATAATGTTAGGAATAGTAATGATAGTATTAAGTTTTAATAAGACAATATTATGTATGTCGTATTATAGAATTGCTCCAATACAGGGGATTATGGCATTCTTATCTTTTTACTTAGTTGCGGTAAATTATTTAACACCGGGAAGTACAATTACTAAGGTGTTGTTGTTTTTAAATTATGTATTTGTAGATATACTTTTTTTATGTAAGAGAGTATTCGTAAAAAATGAAGATTATATTAAAAATTTAAGAAAGGGTACTCATGGAAAGTACATTAAAAATGATATAGCTCTAGCTTTAATTATTACAATAACTATAATAACAATTGCAAAGATAATAGATTCAAGGGCAATTATAATTGAAGGAGGGAAAGTAGATACATTTATTGCAGGTGTGATTGGAATTGGGGTTTCAATATCTTTTAGTGTGCTAAGTATTACTGGAATAGCTAATTATGTGCATAATATTAGGTGTAAAAAACGGAAAAATAATGAATTTACAAAGTTTGATTAGGAGTGGAAGTAAATGAGTAATGGAATTTCAGCAGCAATCTTTGGGTTAATAATCTTTTTTATAATTGCAAAGAAAACCAACATGATAAAAAAAGATGAGTCTGAGGATTGATAATAGTCATCGGACAAGCTAACCTCTTATAATGAAAAAATAATAAACGATTAAAAGGTAGATATATACCATTTAAATAAAAGTAGCCTAAAAGGAGTAATAAAAATGAATAATAAAAGATACAAGAAAGTAATGCCTTTTATTTGGGATTGTGTAATTGCATTGACTATATTTTTTTTTATTATTTTGTTTGTTATATGGACAAAGTTTCAATTTCCACTGGTCAATATTTTTGTTGCTATTTCAAGTATATACGACGTAGATAAAATCATTAAATTATATAATATTATCAGAGATGTGAAATGTAATAATACCGTAACAGAATATATGTATATTAGTTTTATAAGTGAAAAAAAGTTTGAGTCTGTAAGTTCAAAAAAATATATGCATTTACAAGGTAACAAAATAAAAAATAATAGATATACTGGAAATATGGTTTGGCTAAAATCTTCAAAGAATATAGACATTAAAGAAAAATCACGTGCAGAAATAACCTATTATAAAAATTCAAAGATAATTACTAGTATAAATGTATAAGGAGAAAAAGATTTTGTTATTATCCGTTATGGACATGCTATAACCTAGGTTCTAAAAATATGTTACTCCCTTTAATTTAACTTTATTAATGTAGCTCTAGTAACCACATCAAGACTATAAATTAAGGCTCTATAGTGGTGGTAATTGCAAAGATTAATAGAACTCTTAGATTCTATGAGAATCCTTTTATTTAATAGAAGCTTAGTAGTTATTATCAAGGGGCATACAGGCCATTAGTGAAAATTAGGGATTCCGGACATCGTACAAGAT
>DAMAVY010000241.1:0-5433 GCA_032077725.1 Clostridium sp.
ACTTTTATTAAATAAGTCTATAACTGGTACACTATGTTTGCAGCAAAAATAGTGTACCAGTTATAGACTTATTTAATAAAAGTGGTATAGAGTCAAGTAATATTAGTAAGTTTACCACTGATAACATCAATCTAAATGAAGCAGGAAATGAAATAGTAGCTCAAGTTATCAGTGATAAATTAAATGAAATATATAAATAGGCACCCAAGGGTGGAACTAAATCAAAGATTTTTTTCTCGCTTTGCTCGCGAGGACATCCCTTCTCATATACATTCGAAGGGGTAACTTCAAATAGCTAAATCAAAGATTTAGATTTTCAGTTAACCTAGCTATGGCTAGGTTTTTTCTTTTTATTACTGTATTGTAGTTTATTCTTTTAGCTATAGCATATTCTTTGAGAGTTCCCAGCTCTGCGAGATACACAAAATCTATTATGTCTTTTAATTTACTATCAAGCTTGTCTACTTCTACTTTAAGGATTTTACTAAGTTCTTTTTCTAGGTATTCATCTTCTATGCAATAATCATTTTTTAAAAAATCTGATAAAGTTTGATCCCCGCCCATGGGAGTTTCAATGCTTTGAATATCGTTGTCACGTGCATGCTGTCTTATTAAGTAATTTAGATTATTTATAATTGAAAAAGTTACATAGGATGTAAAGTTGCCTTTTCCTGGAAGGTATTTATCAATGGCAAATATAACTGCCATATTTCCCACCTGCATTAAGTCATCCATGTCATATCCACTTAAAAATATCTTAGAAGCTTGTTTGTAAATGAAAAACTTGTAGTTTATAAGTAGTCTTTCAATTGCCCTCTCATCTTTATTTTTGGCTCTTGCCACCAACCCCTCAATTTCAAGATAATTCAATGTATTATTATTCTTTTCAAAATGGTTCATTGCTTTTCCTCCCTTAAATTTGATTTAATAATAAATATGCAATTAATCCTTGAAATGTAAAATTACAACAATTAACTAAACTTAGTGTATCATGAACTAGTGTTCAAAGTAAATAATTAATTTACTTTTTTTTACTTTAAATTTAGACACCATTTTTATTTTATGTCGAAATTACTTAATGATAATATTATCTTCTTATATTGTTAATTTTTATTTCAAATGAATTAATAGGCATATACCATAAAATATGGTAGAATAAATATAAATTCATTCTTGAACTTTGTTTTCAACTTGGATTATATAAGATAAAATATATATATTATTTATTTGATATAGAATGGTATAATGAAGTTATGCAACTTAGTACATTTTACGAGGAGTGGTGAATTTGAAGTGGTTAAATAAAATGGAAAGAAAATATAATAAATATGCAATCCAAGGGTTAATGAAATATATTGTGGCTGCTAATCTGGCAGTGTTTTTATTAGGTTTTATAAGTCCTAATTTGATAAATAGTTTAGCGCTAGTTCCTAACGCTGTTTTCCATGGTGAGATATGGAGAATATTTACTTTTATACTTATTCCACCTAGTTTCTCGCCTATTTGGATATTATTCACATTATATTTCTATTTTATAATAGGAAATGGTCTAGAAGAGGCGTGGGGTAGCTTTAAATTTAATATTTATTACTTCATGGGAGTTATTACAACTATAATTGTGGCTCTTATTAGTGGAAATGTAGGAACATCTACCTACATAAATTTAACATTGTTTTTAGCTTTTGCATCAATTTATCCAAATCACGAAGTTTATGTATTCTTCATACTTCCAATTAAGATGAAGTATTTGGCCATGATAGACGGTGTTCTTTTATTAGCTAGTTTCATTACTTTAGGCTTTGGAGCTAAACTTATGATTTTGGCTTCTATTGCAAACTACATTGTATTCTTTGGACCGGACTTTGTATATTTATTAAAGAATAGAAAGAAAGTTAAAAAGAATAAATCTAAATTTAAGGTTATAGAGATGAAGGATTATGTTCGCCATAGATGTACTGTATGTGGTATTACTGAGAGAACTGATCCAAAAATGGAATTTAGATATTGCTCAAAGTGTAGTGGAAACAAAGAATACTGTATGAACCATTTAAAAAATCATGAACATAATTAAAAATATGTGGTTATCAGCTCCTTCTCGAAAAGAGTAAGGAGCTTTATTTTTCGAAAATTATAGTTTAAAGTGTATGGATAATGCGAAGGTTATGGTTCAGAGTGTATAAATAATTTGAAGGTTATAGTTTAGAGTGTAAAGATAATGTGTTATAATACTTTTTGAATAGGACAAGGATCAATGGAATGAAGTATATTCTAATGTTCAATTCGTTGAGCTTATGTATTAATATATAACAACAACAATTTGATTTAGACACAATAAGATGATTAAAAAAACAATAAGATGGCTTTGAGGAAGCGACAATTTAAAAAGGGGATGTTAAAGATGAAGAATACTTGTATTAATATTCTAAAAAGAGAAATTATACCCGCACTAGGATGTACTGAGCCAATAGCTTTAGCGCTTGCAGCAGCAAAATGCAGTGAATCATTAGGAGGAATTCCAGACAGCATCGATGTACTCGTTAGCTGTAATATACTTAAAAATGGTATGGGAGTAGGAATTCCGGGTACTGGCATGGTTGGACTAAACATTGCAGCAGCACTTGGAGCTATTGGCGGTAATGCAGCTGAAGGACTTGAAGTTTTGAAAAATGTAAGTAAAGCAGACATAGAAAAATCTAAAGCGTACATATCAGAAGGAAAAGTTACTATAAGTCTTGCAAGTGCCCCTGAGAAACTTTACATAGAAGTAATTGGGCATAAGGGAAATGATAGTTCTACAGTTATAATCAAAAACAAACATAATAATATTGTTTTAGTAACAAAAAACGGTGAAATAATATTTAAAATAGATGAAGTAAAGAAAACGTCTGCAGATAATGCAAAGAATGATGAGTGTTTATCAGTAAAAGATATATATGAATTTATTACTACTGTGCCTTTTCAAGATATAGAATTCTTAATGGAAGGCATTGAGATGAATCGTAAAGTTTCCAATGCTGGAAGACAGGATGAATATGGACTTAATGTAGGAAAGAATTTGCTTGATAGCAAAAACAATAAAATGTTTGCTGATTCTATACAAACCTATGCTATGGGAATAACTGCAGCAGGTGTAGATGCAAGAATGGATGGATGTACTCTTCCAGTAATGAGTACTGCTGGTAGTGGTAATCAAGGATTAACAGCTACATTACCTGTAATTGCAGTAGCAGAAAAATTAGAACTTAGCGATGAAACTTTAGTTAGAGCAGTAGCTCTTAGTGATCTTATAACAATTCATGTAAAAAGCTTTATAGGCAGACTTTCTGCACTATGTGGTTGTGGAGTTGCAGCTTCTATTGGAGCTAGCTGTGCTATGGTTTACATGCTTGGTGGAGATTTAGATGATATAAATAAAACTATAAAGAATATGGTTGCAGACGTATCAGGTATGGTATGTGATGGAGCAAAACCTGGTTGTTCTCTTAAAATTTCTACTGCAGTAGGAACAGCAGTGTTATGTGCAGTCCTTGCAGTAAGAGGGGAAGAAGCATCTTCAAATGATGGAATTGTTCATAAAGATGTAGAGAGAACTATACAAAATCTTGCTGACCTAGGCGTAGTTGGTATGGTTGATGCAGATAAGTGTATTCTTGATTTAATGATGTGTAAGTAGAAATTCTAATGCTCAACTATTATCATCAGATTTTCATATAGTTGACAAGCTAGACTAAATAATTTATACTTGTAAAGTATACATTTCTTATAAATATTAAATAAAGATAATTTATTACAAAATTAATAGCATTTAATTGCTAATTATTCTTAAATTTAACAAGTGATGAAGCAAACCACTTTGATAACCTTCAAAGTGGTTTTTTTATGTCCAAAAGGAGGTTTTTTATTATGGAAAAAGAAAGTTTAAAGGAATTATTTAATGACAATAAGTTTTATAAGAGGATATTAATTTTATCATTGCCTATTATTTTACAAAATCTAATATCATCTTCTGTGAATATGCTAGATACTGTAATGATAGGTCTAGTTGGAGAAGTAGAACTTGCAGCAGTTGGGATTGCCAATCAATTCTATTTTATTTTTAGCTTATTAATTATTGGAATAAGCTCCGGATGTGGTGTATACATTTCTCAGCTTTGGGGAAAAAAAGATAAAATAAATATCCAAAAGGCAATGGGGATGGGACTTATAAGTAGTGCAGTTATAGCTATTATTTTTATTTTTGTAGGAACACTTTTTCCAGAAAAAATAATTTCAGTATTTAATATTGATTTGAAAGTCATTAAACTTGGAACTGATTATCTGAAAATAGCTTGCTTTAGTTATATTTTTGTAGCTATATCTTTTAACTATGCAGCTGCTCTAAGAAGTATAGAAAATAGCATCCTTCCAATGTTGGCAAGTCTTTTAGGATTAGTAGTTAACGGGACGCTTAACGCTATTTTAATCTTTGGATTATTAGGATTTCCTGCTATGGGTGTTAAGGGAGCAGCTATTGCAACAGTTATAGCTAGGGCTGCAGAAGCGATGCTACTGGTTGCATATACCTATAAATCTAAAAATGTCCTTGCGGGGAAGGTGAAAAACTTATTTAGTTTTAGTACAAAACTAGTTAAAAGTGTATCTAGTACAATAATGCCTGTACTGATAAATGATGCTTGTTGGGGTTTAGGTAATTTAACTTATGCTGTGTTCTACGGAAGAATAGGAACTCAGGCTACAGCATCCATACAAATATGTACAACCATCTTCAACTTATTTATGATTATCACCTTCGGCCTTTCTAATGTAGCTGTGATAGTTATAGGAAAAGAAATTGGAGCGGGAAGAGAAAAAGTAGGACTTTTATATGCAAAAAGATTAGCCTTACTTTCTCTAGTTTCAGGAATATTCTTAGGCCTTTTCATGGCTGTGACATCGCCAATAATTTTGAATATTTTCAATGTCTCTGATGTGGTGCTTGAAAGCTCCCTTAAAATTTTATATGTATATTCTATATTAATGCCTATTAAGGTATTTAACACCACGTTAATAGTAGGAATCTTACGTGGTGGAGGAGATGCAAAATTTGGTACAATAATAGAGGGGTCTACTCTATGGGGGATTGGAATTCCACTGACTTTTATAGCAGCTTTTATCCTGCATCTTCCTATATACATAGTGGTAGCCATGACTGGAATAGAGGAAGTTATAAGGTTCTACTTCATATTTAAGAGATTTAGAAGCAATAAATGGATAAAAAATGTAGTAAATGATGTATCAAGTGGAATATAAAAATTTGAAGCCATGAAAATTTTTCTCCATGACAAAATAAGCGCTAGGAAACAAAATTTGATTGTGAAACTCTAAGCCTGCACTCCGTGAAATTACCTACCCTCACCATTCGCCATCCGTGGCTCAGGGCTCGGCTCTTGCCTT
>DAMAVY010000242.1:0-5422 GCA_032077725.1 Clostridium sp.
TTTCTTTCATATTTTGCTTTTGCCATTTCTTATTCCTCCTCATTTAGAAAACAATTTTATTTTCACTTTTAATGTAAACTTATCCACGTGTGTTGCAATTTAACTGGAGCTCATAACCGGGATTGAACCGGTGACCTCCACCTTACCAAGGTGACGCTCTACCTACTGAGCTATATGAGCATTCAATACATAATATTATCATTATAAAATGTTTTTATCAGATTCTAATTATATATGAGTTTTTTTTATTTGTCAACACGATTTCATCTTACTTCTAAACACTTTTCAAGTTTTCGTTTTACTCGCTGAAGGGCATTGTCAATCGACTTTGCTTCTCTATCCAAATCACATGCAATTTCTTGATATGATTTACCATCAAGATATGAATTTAGTACTTCCATTTCAAGACTGGATAAAACTTCACCTATCTTAGTTTCTATGTTGGCCATTTCTTCTCTATCTATTATTAATTCTTCCGGATCCGATACCTTTATTCCAGATAATATATCCAGCAAGGTCCTATCCGATTCTTCATCATATATCGGCTTATTCAGTGATATATATGTGTTTAGTGGAATGTGTTTTTGCCTTGTGGCAGTTTTTACAGCAGTAATTATTTGTCTCGTTATACAGAGTTCTGCAAAGACCTTAAATGATGCTAGTTTATCATCTTTATAGTCTCTTACAGCTTTAAAAAGACCAATCATACCTTCTTGATATATATCTTCCTTGTCTGCTCCAATCAAAAAATATGATTTTGCTTTTGCCTTTACAAAGTTCTGATACTTACATAGAAGATACTCTAATGCCCTATCATTTCCCCCTCTAACCATAACTATTATTTCTTCATCTTTTTTACCTAAAAACATGGAGTTTAACTCATTATTGCCACTAATATTCCCCAACAACATCCCCTCCAAAGCATAAATGACCTCATCTAGCATTATACCTTAAAAATTTAAAAGTAGTCAAGATATATTATTATCTACCTCTCCTTATTTTTTCCAATTTTTCTGCACTTTCTTTATCTATGGATTCTTCAAAAAGGTTTTTATTATGAAATTTTTTGTTTTCACATTGCTTGGCTATTCTAGTGTTTTCATTTTTCACCCAGTGGTGAAACTCTAAAGATGAAACTCTATTAGCTCCTCTTTGAAAGATTAGCTGCTGTTCTAGAGAATCTGAGGTCACTACATATACCTCAGATTTTCTACCTATAAGATTTACAGTTCTCTCTATATAGCTATCAGCAGTTTCTTCAGCTTTTGTAAAAACAATCGTTAAGCTTCCATTTTTTTCCTTCTTCTCTATGCTACCTTTTACCATATGCGCATCAAATACAAGTATTACTTTGCATCCATTAAATGCAGCATAGTTAAGAAGCATATCAATAAGTTTACTTCTTGCACCTTCAAAACTATAATCTTTAACATTATTTAATTCTGGCCAACTATTGATTACATTATATCCATCCACAAAAATTTGCTTCAAATCTATACCCCATTTACTTTACTCTAATCTTTGTTTCAATATTTCATAGGCTATCATTCCACATGCTACAGATGCATTCAGAGAATTAACTTTTCCTACCATAGGTATCTTCACTAATACATCACATTTCGATTTAGTTAGTTTAGAAATACCTTTCCCTTCACTACCTATAACTAACGCTACTGGTCCTTTTAAATCAGCATTATAGCAATATTTTTCTCCATGCATATCAGCTCCATATACCCATATACCTGATTCCTTTAATTCATCTAAAGCAACATTGATATTGGTTACCTTAGCTATTTTTATATGTTCTGTTGCTCCAGCAGAAGTCTTATACACAGTAGGAGTAACTCCTACATTTTTTCTCTTTGGAATTATGATCCCATGGACACCACAAACCTCTGCTATTCTTATTATTGATCCAAAGTTATGAGGATCTTCAATTTCGTCTAATACAAGTATAAATGGATCTTCATTTTTTTCCTTAGCATTATTAAGTATATCCTCAATAGAACAGTATTTGTAAGGAGTTACAATGGCAATGACTCCTTGATGAGCTCCAGTTTCAGTCATATTATCAAGTTTTATTCTCTCTACATATTTAACTACAACTGATTTTTCCTTTGCTAAAGCAAGTACTACACTAATCGATCCCTTTGTATCACCTTGTGCTACCATTATATATTCTATAGTTCTATCTGATTTCAAAGCTTCTATAACTGCATTTCTACCTTCAATCATATCTTCTCTAGAGTTAGCATTAAACTCATCCGTTCTATTAGCTACTTGAATATTATCACGTCTATATGACTTATCATTTCTTCTTTCTCCACTTATCTCTCTTTCCACTGATGGGTTATCTCTTTTTGTTTTATCAACTTCACTAACAAGTCTGTTGTTATCTCTTCTATTCTTTCCTATACGTCTTGGTCTACCACTGCCTTCGCCGTTACCATAAAAACTACCTTTTTTTTTATCTTTCATTGTTTATCACTCCTATAATTTACTTTTGATGTATTTCTATTTTTGTTTCAATGTATCTTGTACCTTTACAAAACGGAATATTTTTTTCTCATTTCTATTGCCTTACCGCAAGTCATGGAGCCTTCTGAACAACTTCCCTTGACACAATTTGGTCCACATCCAGCAAATAAATTTGGAGCTACGTTTTTTACCTCTTTAAGCATTTCATCAGCTAAATCTCTTATTTCCCATTGAGCTCTAGAACAACATCTATGATTAAAGAAATTCATAAGTTCTCTAGCATTCATTGTAGCAACAATTTTAGTTGCACATGCATTAGGAAATACATATCTTGCATCCTCAATAGCTGTTTTTTCTGCTTTAGAATTTAATGTTTTTAACTCTTTTTCGGTAACTTCTTCGCACTTTCTTATTTTCTTGTATTCTTCTATATAATCTTTTATTTTTGATATTTTAATCACTTCTACTAATTTATCATAGACTTCTTGATCTCTCTTCATTGCTTCCACAAATATCTTTTTACAAGCTTCATCATTTTCTATTGATGGTGGAATTACATATTCAAAAGCATCTAATTTTACATATCTTTGACTTTGTTGAGAATAAGATGCAAGTCTATGTCTTACTAACTGATGTGTCAAACTCCTTGAAACTCCTTCTATCCCAAAAGTAAAGCTTACATGTTCCATAGGTGAATAATGTCCATAACTATTTAACATCTTTATAAACTTAGTTGTAGTTTCTTCTGTTAATCCTTCTGTTATCTCGTCAATTCCAACTTGACTATAACAAAGCTTTGCTGCTGAAGCTACTACCTTTTCTGGATTTGGAGTATATTCTAAAAGGTTAACCTTTAACATTGTTTTCATCACTCATTTCAATAATTTTATTAAATAAATAATTCAGTCTATCATTTTTTTCCGCAATATACAAATATCCAATTACTGCTTCAAAACCTGTTGCCCACCTGTATTCTCCCACATCAGCGTTCTTAGGGGCACTAGATTTACTATTTCTTCCTCTTTTAAATACAGCTAGCTCATCCTCAGTTAGATCATCTAAAAACAATTTAGCGTACCCACTCTGTGCCTTAGCTTTAACATAAGCTACAGTATTTAAGTGAAGCTGTTGCACCTTCATGTTTTTATTCTTGCCTACTAAATATGTTCTAATAAACACTTCATAAACTGCATCTCCTATAAATGCAAGGGTTAAAGGATTTATTAAATGTGCATGTTCCACATCAAACTTTTCTTTTATTAAATCAAATTCCATAAATTTCTCCTTAGAAAAGTGAATATCCATCCACTAGTCAACATAATTATTTATCTGATGTCTAGCCAATGTTAACTCCCATCCTCTGCGAGGCAGGAGTTAACATTGGCACCACCCTATACACGTGCCCCTTGTGGGTATAAGTTCAACTAACCTTGAGAGGGAGTACAAAGTTCCTCTCAAGCTAAGTTTCACTTGATATTATATATTCCTTTTATTTCATAGTCAAATTTACTCACGTTACAGATTTAATATCTATAGTATTTCTCTATAATTAAATTTAACAACTATAATAACTGATAAACTAAATGAAATTTCAATATTGTTAATTGTGATATAGCCATATTAACTTATTTAACTTATTTTTTACAATTATAATCCAAACTTATTATTTATAGTTTTTCATATTAAAACTTTGATATATTATTTGTATTTTTTTACATTAGAATTTCAATTTATTATTTATAAATTCTTTCTCAACTCTAATCATGACATCTTCTAGTTTAATCTCTTCAATATCTTCATTTCTTCTTAGTTTAAATTCAACGATGTTTTCTGTAACCTTTTTGCCTATAGTTATTCTTATTGGAATTCCTATTAGATCAGCATCTTTAAATTTCACTCCAGCTCTCTCATTTCTATCATCTAAAAGCACATCAATGCCTCTAACTCTTAGTTCATCATACATTCTTTCAGCTACCTTCATTTGATCATCATTCTTAGTATTAGCTGGTATTATTATTGCTTTATATGGAGCAATTTCCATAGGCCAAACTATACCATTTTCATCATGATGTTGTTCAATTATAGCTGCAACAGTTCTGTTTATGCCAATTCCATAGCATCCCATGACTAATGGTTTGTATTTACCATTTTCATCTAAATAGTTAGCATTCATAGCCCCTGAGTACTTTGTTCCTAATTTAAATATATGTCCAACTTCCACTCCTCTTTTAATAGTAATCGGACATCCACATTTAGGACATCTATCTCCCTCAGTAACGCTTCTAAAATCTCCTATTATACCGTTAAAATCTCTGCCATAATTTACGTTTTCATAATGGTATCCTGTATCATTAGCTCCCACTATGAAATTTGTCATACTTATTACTTCTTCATCTACAAGAAGGTAATCTACTTTTAGTCCAATAGGTCCTGCAAACCCTATTTCTGCCGATGTAACTTTTAATACGGTTTCTACATCTGCAAGTTCTAACTCTAGAGTCCCTTTTATTGCGTTAATAACCTTAGTTTCATTTGTACTTCTATCTCCTCTTACCATAACTCCAATGACTTTATCATCAGCCTTGTATATAAGAGTTTTAGCAAATCTTTTGTTACTAGTATTAAAAAACTTCACCAATTCATCTATAGTTCTAACATTAGGAGTTGCTACTTTATTTAATACTTTTTTTTCTTCTTCCATTGTCTCATCTAATTTAGAAGTAGCTTTTTCTGTATTCGCAGCATAATTACATTTAGTGCAGAAAGCTATTTCGTCTTCTCCTATATCTGATCTTACCATAAACTCAGCTGAACCTGACCCACCCATCGCTCCTGAATCGGCTTCAACAGAACTAAATTCCAGCTGACATCTTGTAAATATTTTATTATAGGCTTCATACATTTTTATGTAAGACTTATCTAAACCCTCATTATCTTTATCAAA